>JBPEXC010000216.1:0-7916 GCA_052032035.1 Acidimicrobiales bacterium
GATCGCCACCCGGTCCTCGTCACCGGCACGACCCTCGACAGCGTGGTCCCAGGCCCGGCCGATCGCGTCGTGGAACTGCGCCCGGGCCGCCCCGAGTGCTGCATCGGCCTCGGCCACCGCCGTCTGGGTGGCCGGCCGTTCGGCGAGCGTCCGTCTGCTGCCCTGGGGCCGCTTGGTCGCCGCGAGGGCCACCAGCTCCTCGATCGAGCGCGCTGCGATCCCGAGCGAGGTGGCGGCAATGCCGGACGCGAGCAGCCCGAACTGCGAGAACGTCGTGAGCGGTGAGGCGACCCGGGGGGCGTCGACCCCGAGCCGGGCCCACCGACCCTCCGGCACGAAGGCGTCGGCCACGGCGTAGTCGACCGATCCCGTGCCGCGCAGACCGGCGACGTCCCACCCGCCGAGCGGCTCGACCTGGTCGGGTTCGAAGAAGACAAATCGCGGGCCGTCGTCGGCCATGACGCCACCCCCGATCCAGGTGCAGTGGGTGGTGCCCGATCCCCACGCCCAGCGACCCGACACCCGGATACCACCGTCGGTCGCGGTGGCCCGGCCGACCGGCGCCGCGAACCCGCCGGTGATCGAGTCGGCACCGCCGTAGATCTCGGTGGCGAAGGGTTCGGGGAGATAGCTGGCCAGCATCGAGGTCGTCGCCGCGATCGCCACACACCAGCCGGCGGCGCCGTCGTGGCGCGCCACCTCCTCGATCACGCGCATCCCGGTCGGCACGTCGAGGTCGGGGCCGTCGAGATCCGCCGGCACGAACATCCGGAAGGCCCCGGTGGCGCCGAGGTCGCCGACCACGTCGACCGGGAGGCGACCGAGCTCCTCGATCCGGTCGGATGCGGCACGCAGGCCATCGGCCGTGCCGGCGACGGCGTCGAGCATGGCGGGTGACATGGCGCCCGTTCTAGCCCACGCCGGTCCTCCGACACACAACCTGTCGGGTGGTCAGCTCCCCTCGGTGTGCGACTACTCTGCGGGGAAGGCAACGGGACGAGGCCGATCGATCGTGGACAACGAGGACGACGAAGCGCGCAAGGGTCGACGACTCGTCGAGGAGGTCGACCGCGTGTGGGAGGTGCTCGACGAGCTCGGGGTCGGTCTCGCCGTGCTCGACGACGGCGTCATCACCGACGCCACCCCGGCGATCGGCACCCTGTTCGGGGTGGCGCCCGACTGGCTGGTCGGCCAGGAGGCCGGGCGGGCGCTGGCGCCTGCCGACCTCGACTTCGAGTCGGACCGGCGTGCGGCGCTCCTCCGTCGCGAGGCGCCCCAGCGGCGCTCGGTCACCCTGCTCCACGCCGACGGCACCCCGCTGCCGTTCGAGATCGCCACCTCGACGTCGTTCCATCCCACGGTCCTGGCCGTGCGGCGGCGCGATTCGCTCGGTCCCGCCGCCCCACGCCTGCTCGAGCAGCTGGTGACGCTGGTCGACAACGTGCCCAACGGTCTCGCGGTGTGGGACGTGGAGCCGGCCGATGACGACGCGGACGCCACGCTGCGACTGGCCTTCGTCAACCGGGCCGGGCAGTCGATCCTCGGGGTCGACGGCGTCGACCAGCTCGGCACGGTCTTCTGCGACCTCTTCCCGGCGGTACCGGTCGACCTGCGCTCCAAGGTCGCCGCCCTCGCCGGCACCGGCGACCGCGCCGTGCTCCCGTCGGCCCTGTTCGTCGGGGCCGACGACCCGCGGACCTTCGAGGTGCTCGCGGTGGGCCTCCCCGGGGCACGGGTCGCGCTCCGCTTCGCCGACCTGACGCGCCTCCTGGAACAGGAGCGCCAACGCGTCGAGCTGATGAACCGGGTCGTGAGCGTCAGCGACGACGAGCGGACGCGGCTCGGCATGGCGGTCCACGACGACGTGATCCAGGAGATGGTGGCGGCGTCGCTGCTGGTCGAGACCGCAAAACTCGACGGGGTCGACGACCCGTCGCTCGACCGCGCCCTCGCCGCCCTGCAGCGGGGCATCGGGGCACTCCGCAACCTGGTGTTCGAACTGAGTCCGCCGAGCCCGAAGCAGGTCGGCCTCCCGCTCGCCATCCAGCAGATCGTGGCCCACACCTTCGAGCACTCCGACGATCGGCCCATCGTGCGCGTCGACCTCGACCTCGAGACCGAGCCACCGGCTCGCGTCGCCGCCGCCACCGCCCGGATCGTCACCGAGTTGCTGCGCAACGTGGCCCGCCACGCAGATGCCGGCGAGGTCGACGTGGCTGTGCGGTCGACCGAGGCGTTCGTCGAGATCAGTGTGGCCGACGACGGCGACGGCTTCGCCGAGGCGGCCCCGGCCGACCACTTCGGACTCCGCATGGTGCGCGACCGCGCCGGGAGCCTCGGCGGTTCCGGTCGACGTCACGTCGGTGGTGGGCACCGGCACCGTCGTGTTGGTGCGACTCCCCTACCGGGATCACCTCGCCGCCCCCGCCTCCGAACTCGACCCCGCCGAGCCGCAGCAGCAGGCTCGCTCAGTCCTCGACCGGTAGCTCCAGGAGCCGCCGAGCGGCGTCGACCAGGGCTCGGTGCGCGGATGCCCCGAGGGCGTCGTCCACCAGATCGTCGACGGCCTTGGTCGCCCGCCGCTCGTGATCGGCCAGGAGGCGCGAACCCATCACGCTGACGGCGACCGCGCCGTCCGGGCGGCGTCGCAGGAGCTGCTGGGCCTCGAGGCCGGCGACGACATCGGCCAGCCGTCGCTCGGCCACCCACACCTGCGACGCCAACGCCCGGAGGTCGAGCCCGCTCGGCGTGGCCCGCAGGACGCGCAGGAGGTCGACCTCGAGCGACGAGAGCTCGACGTCGCCCAACGCCGAGCGCTGGGCGGCATCCAGTCGATCGGCCACCTGGCGGAGCAGGTCGCTCAGGCGCCCGGTGGGTTCCGGCTCGGTGATCGGGGCCTCGGTCACCGTCCGATCCTAAACCCCCGCGGCGGCCCGGTCGGGGAACGCAGCCCCGGCGCCATCCGGTGCCTTCTGGCCACGAGCCGACCTCCGACACTCCGGGCGTGGAGACCGAAACGAACTCGCAGCACGACGCCGCCGGCGATCTCGCCACCGACGGCGCCCGTCTCGCCAGCGTCCTGTTCCTGTTCGGCGGGGCCAACGCGCTCGGCTGGCAGGTGGCGAGCGGCGCCGGCGTGACCACGATCGCGGTCGCCCTCGCCGCTGCGTGCCTGGCCACTGCGGCCGTCCTCCCGTTCCTACCGTGGCGCTCCGCCGCCGGCCGGCCGCTCCTCCACGCCACCGGTGTGGGCACGGTCGGCTTCGTGTTCCTGTTCCGGGACCTGATCGCCGAGGTACCGAACCAGATCCTGATCGGCGCCCTGGTGGCGGTGTGGGCGGGCACCGTGCTCTCGTGGCAGTTCATGGTCGGCCAGCAGCTCTGCGTGTTCGTGATCCTCGGCTGGGTCCGGGCGGCCGACGGCGACCCCCGCATCGCGTGGGCGACGGCGGCCGGGCTCGTCGCCCACACGATCTCGATCGGCGGGGCTGCGGTCTACATGCGCGCCCGGGTCGCGGCCGCCAACCACCGGCTCGTCGCGTCGCGAGCCGACGACGCCGCTCGCATGGCTCGCGAACTCGACGAGCGGCTGCGGCTCCAGCAGAGCACCGAGACCGCGATCGGAGCCGTCGTCGCGGCCTCGGGTGAGGTCCACACCCAGATCGACCGCATCGAGAGCGCCGCTCGTCAGCTCGACGCCGTCGTGGCCTCGGTGTCCGCCGGCTCCGACGACGCCACCGCCCGCGTCCACGACATCGCCCAGGCGGCCGAACACAGCGGCCGGTTGGTCGACGAACTCGGCAGCTCGGGCCAACAGATCATCAGCGTCGTCGACGCGATCGCCGAACTGTCGGCCCAGACCAACCTCCTCGCCCTCAACGCCACGATCGAGGCGGCCCGGGCGGGCGAGGCCGGTCGCGGCTTCGCCGTCGTCGCCGGCGAGGTGAAGAACCTTGCGCAGCAGACCGCCCGCTCCGCCTCCGAGATCGGCGAGATCATCGGCCGGGTGCACGACCAGGTCACCGAGACCACCACCTCGATGACCGCCATCGCCGACAAGGTCGCCGGTCTCCGCGACGGCCAGGATCGACTGGCGTCGTCGGTGGTCGAACAGACCGTGGCGATGGAGGAGATCACCCGATCCGTGCACTCGAGCACGGCGAGCGTGGCCTCGATCACCGCCGCCGTCGAACGGCTCGACGCCGACACGCATCGCTGACGCCACGACCACTGCAGTCCGCTGTCACCCTCAATGCTGTCACCCTCAACGCTGTCCGCGTGGCAGGATCGGCCATGGCCACCGCCCCGACCCAGCGACGCACCGCCGAGACCGTCGACCTCCTGCAGCACCTGATCCGCAACGCCTGTGTCAACGACGGCACGGCGGCGTCGGGCCAGGAGGTGCGCAATGCCGACCTGCTCGCCACGTTCCTCGACGTCGACGGCCTCGAGCTCGAGCGCTACGAGGCGGCCCCCGGCCGGACGTCGTTGCTGGCCCGGCTCCCCGGCACCGACCCCGAGGCGCCGTCGCTGTGTCTCAACGGCCACACCGACGTGGTACCGGTCAACCGGGACGGCTGGACCCATGATCCCTTCGGCGGCGAGCTGATCGACGGCGAGGTGTGGGGCCGGGGCGCGGTCGACATGCTGAACCTGACGGCCTCGATGGCGGTGACGATCCGCGACCTGGCCCGCTCGGGCAGGCGCCCGGCCGGCGACCTGACGTTCCTCGCCGTCGCCGACGAGGAGTCCGGCAGCCTCTACGGCGCGTCGTGGTTGGCTGCGAACCATCCCGAGGTGATGACCGCCGACTACGTGCTGACCGAGAACGGCGGCCTCCACGTCGGCACCGACGAGGCGCCCGCGATCCGCATGAACGTCGGCGAGAAGGGCGTCGCCTGGCGACGCCTGCGGGTGCGCGGCACCCCGGGCCACGGCTCGGCCCCCTACAAGGCCGACAACGCATTGCTGACGGCGGCGGCAATCGTGCAGCGCCTCGGCGACTACGCCCCGCCGCCGAGGTTCCACGAGCTGTGGCGCTCCGAGGTCGAACACCTCGCAGTCGACGACGACGATCGAGCGGCCCTGCTCGACGAAGGTGCGATCGACGACTACATCGATCGGCTCCCGCCGGCCCAGGGGCGCTACGTCCACGCCTGCACCCACACGACGTTCTCCCCCAACGTCGCGGTCTCCCAGACCAAGACGAACGTGATCCCCGACCACGTCGAGCTCCACGTCGACATCCGCACCGTGCCCGGCGAGGGCCCCGCCGAGGTCGAAGCCCACCTCCGTCACGCCCTCGGCGACCTGGCCGACCGCGTCGAGGTCGAGCCCCTGATCGACCATCGGGCCAGCATGTCGCCGGTCGACACCCCGCTCTGGGACTCGCTGCGCCACGCCGTGGCTCGACCGTTCCCGGCCAGCCGGCTCCGACCCGGGGTGATCAACGGCTTCACCGACGCCCGGGTCCACCGGGAACTCGGCGCCGTCGCCTACGGCGTGGGCCTGCTCAGCCCGTCGCTCTCGGGCACCGAGTTCGGGTCGCGCTTCCACGGCAACGACGAACGCATCGACGTCGAGTCGATCGGACTCACCACCGCCTTCTTCGACGACGTGGTCCGGCACTTCATGTGTTGAGTCTCACGTAGCCGGCGACCGTGCCCCGTCCAGGAAGTCGACCAGGGCGGCATTGACCTCGGCGGCCGCCTCCTGCTGCACCCAGTGCCCGGCGTCGGGGACGATCACGTTGCCGCGGTGGTCGAGGAGGCTCGCCTCCATGCGCTCGAGGTCGATGCCCTGGGCGACCGGATCGGCGCCGCCGGCGAGGAAGAACGACGGGATCGAGATCGTGGCGTCGGCGAGGTGCGCCGTGTGGTCCCAGTTGCGATCGAAGTTGCGGTACCAGTTGATCCCGCCGGTGAACCCGGTGCGACCGAACTCGCCGGCGTAGAAGGCGAGCTCGTCCTCGGTCAGCCACGCCGGCAGCGGTCCCGGGCCCGGCAGCCGGTCGACGAAGCCTCGGTCGTCGGGCAGCCCGCCGAGGATGCCGGGGTCGGACGGATCCCCGCCGAACTGGCCGACCGCCGGAGCGAGGAGCCGATGCATCGTGTCAAGGGCATCGCGGCCCAGGTTGGTGTCGGCGCGGCCGGGCTCCTGGAAGTCGAGGATGTAGAAGTAGCGATCGCCGAAGAGCTCGCGCCAGATCTCGGTCGGTGGCCGCTTCGAGCGCGGAGTGAACGGCACGCTCAACCCGGCGACCGCCCAGAAGCGGTCGGGCTGGAGCAGTGGGCTGTTCCAGGCGACGATCGATCCCCAGTCGTGGCCGACGATGGCGGCGGTCTCGGCACCGACGTCGTCCAGGAGCGCCACCACGTCGCCGACGAGATGCTCGAGGTCGTAGTCGGTCACCTCGTCCGGTCGCCCCGAACGGCCGTAGCCCCGCTGGTCCGGGATCAGCACCCGGTATCCGGCGTCGACCAGGGCGTCGAGCTGGTGGCGCCAGGAGAAGCCGAGCTCCGGGAACCCGTGCGTGAGCACCACCACCGGCCCCTCCCCTGCGTCGCGGGCCCACAACTCGGTGCCCTCGACGCCCGAGAAGCGTCGGATCGTGGATTCGTCTGCCCACCAGTCGGTCGTGCCCGTCGTCATGGCGCGCACGCTACGCGATCGCTGATCGCCTGGAAAGTCGGGGGCAGGGGCGCTCAGCGCACGCCGAAGGTGTGCACCGTCGTGTGCCGGTAGGTCTGCCCCGGCTCGAGCAGGCTCGGGCCGAGCTCCGGCTGGTTGACGGCGTCGGGAGCCCGCTGGGTCTCGAGGCAGAGGGCGGTGTGGGGCGGCTCGAGGTAGTTGGCGGTGTAGAGCTGCACCCCGGGCTGGTCGGTCTCGACCACCATCGTCCGGCCCGACACCGGGTCGACCACCTCGGCCACCCGGCGCAGCCCCTCCCCGTCGGGGAGCAGGCAGTGGTCGTAGCCGACGGCGATCGGGTCGCCGACGAAGGGGCCGAGCGGCCGCTCGGTCCGGAAGTCGAACCGGGTGCCCTCGACCGACGCCGGGCCGCCGACCGGGATCGAGCCCTCGTCGACCGGGAGGTAGTGCGAGGCCGGGATCCGGACCCGGTGCTCGTCGATCCTGCCACCGCCGGCGAGGTTCCAGTACGCGTGGTTGGTCAGGTTGATCGGGGTGACGGCGTCGCTGGTGGCCGTGTAGTCGATCGTCAGCTGGGTCGGCGACAGCGTGAACGTGACCGTCACCTCGAGCCGACCGGGATAGCCGGCGTCCCCGTCCGGGCTGACCAGGCTGGCCTCGATCGCGGCAGTGTCGGCCGCGGTGCCGGCGTCACCGGCGACCTCCTGAATCGTCCAGATGCGCTGGTCGAACCCGACGCCGCCGTGGAGGTGATGGGCGCCGTCGTTGGTCTCGAGCACCACGTCTCGGCCGTCGACGGTGCAGCGGCCGCCGCGGATGCGGTTGGCCCAGCGGCCGACGGTGGCACCGAGGTAGCCGGCCCGCGCGTCGGGGTCGTCGTACCCTGACAGGTCATCGTGGCGAGCGACGACGTTGGCCACCACGCCGTCACGGTCGGGGGCGTCGAGAGCGACGAGGGTGGCGCCGAAGTTCCAGATCTCCGCTCGGAGGTCACCGGCCCGCAGCTCGCAGCCGTGCACCGTCCGACTCGGCTCGACGGCCGAGGCTCTGGTCGTGCCGACGACCTTGCTCGTGACGCTCACGATGCCGCCAGGCGGGCGCTGGCGGTGCGATAGCGGTCGCGCACGGCCGTGGCGTCGCCTGCCGGGGTCACTTCGGTGCCCGCCCCCAGCCCCCAGGCCGCCTGGACCTCGCGGAACGACCGGTCGCCGGCCACCACCGCAGCCTGGACGGCGGCGCCGGCCGCCACCGCCTCGTCGACCTCG
>JBPEXC010000217.1:0-9154 GCA_052032035.1 Acidimicrobiales bacterium
CGATGAGGACCAGCAGCATCATCTGGTAGAGCCGAGAGGTGGGCGACGCCTGGCTCTGGGTGGCGGGGTCGAACACCGACGCCGCCGACAGGCCGGCGCTGAAGTCGATCATGGCGCCCGCCACCTGCAGGGCGGAGACGAGGAGCTGGATCACGTAGCCGAGGAGGGTGCCGACCACGGCCTGATAGACGACGGCGACCATGAACTCGCCGGTCCCCATCATCGCCACCTCGCCGGACTGGGACGCCAGGGTGTGGGGGGTGACGGCGAAGGCGACCGACACGGCGACCGCGAGGCGCACCCGCGTCGGCACCATGCCGCCGCTGAAGGGTGGCGCGACGAAGAGCACGGCCAGCAGCCGGGTCATCACCAGCACGAAGGTGAGGAGCTCGACCTCCGCGACCTGGAGCTTCAACACGCCGGGCTCCCCCTCACAACAGGCCGACCCTCACAACAAGCCGGGGATGCCGGCGACGAGGTCGCGGGTGAAGGTGATCATCGTCTGGAGCATCCAGCTGCCGCTGACCGCGATCGCCACACCGACGGCGGCGAACTTGGGCACGAACGACAGGGTCTGTTCCTGGATCTGGGTGACCGACTGCAGCAGGCCGACGAAGACGCCGACGAGCACGGCGGTGAGCAGGATCGGGGCGGAGACGCGGGCAGCGGTCCACATGGCGTCGATGACGATGTCCATGACGGCGGATTCGTCCACGGGAGCCCTCCTTCGGGCGCGGGGAAGCAGGCTCGCCGGCTAGGCGAAGCTGGTGAGCAGGGTCTCGGCGATCAACGACCAGCCGCCGACCATGACGAACAACAGGAGCTTGAACGGCAGCGACACGAAGACCGGCGGCAGCATCATCATGCCGAGCGACATGAGGCTGGCCGAGACGACGATGTCGATGACCAGGAAGGGCAGGAAGATGACGAAGCCCATGATGAAGGCGGTCTTGAGCTCCGAGAGCAGGAACGCCGGCACCAGCGCCGACATCGCCACGTCCTCGGGTTGATCGGGCCGCCCCTCGCCGCGGGCGTCGAGCATCAGCTCGAGCTCGCCGGCCCGGGTGTGGTCGAGCATGAAGGCCCGGAGGGGTGCCTCGGCCCGCTGGTAGGCCTCGTCGTGGCCGATCGCTCCGTCGAGATAGGGCTGGAGCGCGAGGTCGTTGATCTCGGTGAAGGTCGGCGCCATCACGAACAGGGTGAGGAACAGCGCCAGGCCGATCAGCACCTGGTTGGGTGGCACGCCCTGCAGCCCCAGCGCGTTGCGGGTGAGCGAGAGCACCACGACGATCCGCGTGAAGCTGGTGAGCATCACCACCAACGACGGGGCGAGGGACAGGATCGCCAGGCCGACGATGAGCAGCACCGACTGCGACGGTTCGCCGTTGCCGATCTGGATCGCGATGTCGGGGTCCTGGAGGTCCTCGACCGTCTGCTGGAACGTCGTGTCCTCGTCGTCCCGGAGCTCGACCTCGGGGAGGTCGGGCTGGGGCTGTTCGGGCGGGTTCTGGGCCCCGGCCGGGGTCGCCAGGCCGAGCCCGATCGCCACGACGGCGACGAGCACGAGGACGCGCCGCACCCACCGCCCGATCGGGCGGGAGCGGGCGCGGCCGGCCGTGGCGGCCAACGTTGAGCTCGGCGGACGCCCGAGGAGTCGGGCGGCGGCGTCGATGGACATGTGGGGGGTGCCTCCGCCCCCGGGATCAGCGTCAGCCCTTGCGGACCGTGGCCTCCCGGAGGGCTTGGATCACACTCATCCGTGCCGGTGCGGACTCCGGTCCGCTCTGACGCGTCCGTGCGCCAGTCGTACTGAGGGCGAGCAGGGCCTCGACGGGATCGCCGTCGGGCTCGGGGTCGACGTCGAGATCCCCGAGGATCTCGTCGACCGAGATGATGTCGTCGCCACCGGCGCCGAGGGCGGCGGCCGGGCGGCGAGCGGCGGGCAGGCGATCGAGGTCGAGCGCCTCGTCGGGCGTGAGGCCGAGATCGTGGCCTTCGGCCAACAGGGTGGTGCGTTCGTTGTCGGCGCTGAGCAGGAGGGTGCGGCCTCCGCACTGCACCAACACCAGCGACGACTGCCGTCCGAGGGCGCGCCGGGCCAGCACCTCGATGCGGGCGCCGCCGGTGGAACCGAGCGGCGAGCGGTCGAGGGCGCGCCGCAGGAGCAGCACGACGCCACCGATCACCACGAGGCTCACGAGGAGTCGGACGAAGAGTTCGGCCGATGCCATCAGCCGGCCTGGCGGTCGATGATCTCGGTGAGCCGGACCGCGTACTCGCCGTCGAAGACGACCACCTCGCCGCGGGCGATGAGGGTGTCGTTCACCCGGACGTCGACCGGGGCGCCGACCGAGCGGTCGAGTTCGATCACCGAGCCGATGTCGAGCCCCATCACCTCGTCGAGGGTCATGCGGGTGCGGCCGAGTTCGACGGCGACGTCGAGGCCGACCCGGCGGAGCAGCTCGAGGCCGGCGATGTCGGCGCCGATCGGCATGGGGGTGCGCGGCGCGGCGGCGATCGGGTCGGGGGCGAACGGTTCCCCGACCGGCCCGGGGTCGGCCGCGCCGTCGCCGGCGCCATCGGCCGATCCGTCGTCGCCACGGCGGTCGCTGGCGATGCCGACGAAGCCGATCACGGTGTCACCGTCGGTGATGGCGACGGCCTCGGTCAGCGGGGCGGGCAGGCCGTCGAGGAGGGCGCCGACCCCGGCGACCGGGTCCTGGTTGTCGACGGTGCGGGTGTCGGCCGCCACCAGCTCGGCCACCGAGGTGCGCAGGGCGTCGGCGTCGTCGCCGGCATCGTCGCGCAGCGCCACGATCGCCACCGGGAGGTCGCCCTCGGTGAGCAACGCCGGCAACAGCACGGCGTCGGCGAGACCGCCCTCGGCGGCCTCGTTGTCGATCAGCGACCGGTCGGCGAGGGATCCGTCGGCCACCTCGAGCGGCGACGCGTCGAATCCGTGGGCCGACAGCATGGCCGACAGGGTCGAGGTCAGTTCTCCGACATCGATCGTGACGGTCATCAGTTCATCCTCTTTCGTGCACGGGAGCGTGCGGTTGCGTCGCGGCCGTTCACCTCGACGATCTCGGCCACGAGTCGGGTCCCGAGTTGGCCGGGACGCACCGTGAACATGGACTGGCCGCCCACCCGGGCGTCGAGCTCCTCGCCGAGCTGCTGGCCGATCCGGATCACGTCGCCGACCTCGAGGTCGGCGACCTGACCGGTCGACATGCGGACGTGCTCGAAGCCGACGACGACGTCGACGGGCACCGGCAGGACGGCCCGCTCTGTGGCGGCGTTGCGGGCGCGGTCGCCGGCCTGGCCGGCGAGTCGACGGTCGATCGCCTCGGTGTACTCCTGGAGTTGCCCCGAGGTGAAGCAGATCATGAGGCTGCCCTCGGCCTGGCCGTGGTGGACCCGCATCGGCAGGGCGACGGCCGACTCGTCGGGGAGATCGGGCAGCGGGAAGGCGTCGGAGACATGGCCCAGGATCCGGCACTCCCCCACCCGGAACGCCTCGGCCGCCAGGTCGAGGGCGGGTTGGAACAGCACGTCGAGCACGCCGGCCTCGAGCCGGGTGAGCGCTCGGGGTTCGTCCTCGGTCGGGGCCCCACCGCAGAGCAGCACGACGATGCTCAACGAGAGCCCGAGGTCCATCACCAGGAGGCTGCTGGAGAGTTGCTCCCGGGCCTCGATCACCACGACCTCGCGAGCCTCACCGTCGGTGGTCAGGTCCTCGAGGTGGACCTCCCGCACCGGTTCGGCCTTCACCGACACCTCGGCCAACCAGCTGGAGAACTCCTCCTCGATCGCGGCCGCGAGGGCATCGGCCGACCGCTGGAACTGCGCGATGCGGTCAGGGGTCAGGCGGCGCGATTCGAACACCGACCGGGTGGTCGATGCCTCCTGCTCGGGTGAGAGCGTGTCGGTCACGGGTGCGAGCCTCGGTCGAACGACCCGGTTCATGAGCGCAGCCGGCCGGGTGCGTTCGACCCGGTCGACCGGTGGGGCGACCGACGGGTCGCAGCCGCCGCATCGGCTCCGATCCGGCCCCGACCTGGCGACCCGTCTGCGGCGTTCCCGCCGGTCGGTCTGGTCAATCCGTGTCACCCGGAGCGCCCAGGGCGTAGGCCCCGGAGCCCAACGATTGGGTTTTTCTACCCGATGCTTCAACAAGCAGCTACACACAGCCGATCCGATCGCCATGGCCCAGACGACGACGGATCAGGCAGACGCGGCTGCCTTGGCGGGCACCCTCACCTCGAGCCAGCGGGCCATGGTGGAGCGGCACATCCCCCTGGTCGAGCACATCACCACCCGCGTACTGTCGCGCCTCCCCTCCAGCCACGACCGAGACGACCTCGTGCAGACCGGCCTGCTCGGTCTGATCGCCGCCGTGCAACGCTTCGACCCCGATGCCGGCACGGCGTTCTCGACCTACGCCGGGCGCCGGATCGAGGGGGCGATCATCGACCACCTCCGACGAGCCGACTGGGCGCCGCGATCGGTGCGCAGTCTCGAGCGTCGGGTCCGGTCGGTCGAGGAGGCCCTGCCGCCCACCGCCGATCGCCCCGCCCGAGTGGCCGAGGAGCTCGGCGTCGACGCCGCCGACCTCAGCCGCCTCCGAGCCGATCTGGCCCGGGCGAGGGTCGACTCGCTCGACCGGCCCGTGAACGACGCCGACGACGGGGGCACCGTCGGTTCGGCGGTCGCGTCGGCGTCGCCCGAGACCGAACACCTCGTCGAGGACAAGGAGCTGGTCGGCTACGTCCGCAGTGCCGTCGGCCTCCTCCCCGAGCGCCATCGCGTCGTGATCATGGGCTACTTCTTCGAGGACCGGTCGATGACCGAACTCGGCGAACTGCTCGGCGTCACCCAGTCGCGCGCCTCCCAACTCAAGGACGAGGCGCTCCGCATGATGCGCGGCGGGCTCGCTCGCAGCTACGACGAGACCGAACCGGTGCCGGCGTCGCTGAAGCAGGCCACCCGCCGCCAACGGGCGTTCAACGAGGCCCTCTCCGGCCCGCGCCCGTGGGACGAGCGGCTGGCGGGCGACACCATCCGGGGGGCGTGAGGGCGAACCTCGTTCACGCCCCGACAACCGGCCAGGTGCGCGCTGGGCCGAACGGCCCATGCGGCTCCCTAACGATCGACCGGCCCGGGTCGATGCTTCTGGCATGCAGACCCTTGACGCCGGCCCCGCCTACGAGCGACTCAACGCCACGCTGTGGCGGTCGCGGGCCAACCTCGAGCGGATGGAGTTCCTGCTCGAGGTGCAGCTGATGATGCTGCGCGACGGCCGCCTGGAGTGGCAGCACCAGATCAGCGAACTCCTCGACGACACCGCCGAGGCGATCAGCGTCGCCGACCTCGAACGCGAGGTCGCGGTGATGGACGGCGTCGAAGCCGGGATCGCCGCCCCCCAGGGCGCCTCCCTGCGGGTGATCGCCGAGCGGGCCCCCGAACCGTGGTCGCTGATCTTCGGCGACCACCTCGTCAACCTCGAGTCGGTCGTCCGCCGCATCGGCGAGCTCCGCGACCGGGCCCGGGTCGCGATCGACAGCGGCCGCCAACAGCTCGACGTGCTCGCCACCGGGCTCGACCAGGTGCCGTCGTCCGACGGCTACCGCTCCACCAGCCCCTACGGCGACGGCCGGCAGCGCCCCGCTCCCCGCGGCCGCTCCGACAGTCGCTTCTTCGACGGGCGAGCCTGATGAGCAACTTCGGTGGCCTGTCCATCGCCTCGACCGGCCTCGACGTCCACCGTCGCCGGATCGAGATCATCTCGGGCAACATCGCGAACGTCAACACCCCGGGCTACCGCCGCCGGGTCGCCGACCTCGGCGCCCTCGACGTCGCCGGCCACGTCGGCCTCTACACCGCCGGCGACGAGAACAGCGGCGGCGTCGAGATCCGCAGCATCCGACGGCTCGAGGACTTCCAGCTCGAGCAGAACGCCCGCAACCAGCGCTCGACGGCCGGCGCCGCCGACGCCGCCCTCGACGTGCACCGGCGGATCGAGGAGGCGATCGGCGGGCTGAGCACCGGCGGCATCGGCGACGAGCTCGCCACCCTCTGGAACAGCTTCGACGACCTCGGCAACGCCCCCGACGACCTCGCCATGCGGCAGATCGTCCTGCAGAACCTCGACAACACCGCCACCGCGTTCAACCAGGCCGCCACCAACCTGATCGACCTCCACAACAACGAATCGCTCGTCGTCGGCGACCAGGTCGACGAGTTCAACCGGTTGACCGGCGAGATCGCCTCCCTCGACCAGGACATCCTCGCCAGCGGCCAGGACGACATCGGCCGCAACGGTCTGATCGACCGCCGCGACCAGCTGATCGACGAGCTCGCCGACCTCGCCCCCGTCACCGTCGCCCCCCAGCCCGACGGCCAGGTCGAGGTGACGATCGACGGGTTCTTCGTCGTCTCCAACGGCGCCCAGCGCACGATCGGTGTGCAACAGGTCGCCGACCCGGCGATGGCGGCCCTCGGACTCACCCGCACCGCCGTCGTGTCGTCGTCGGGACGTGAACTCCGCATCGAGGGCGGCGCCATCGGCGGCCGCCTCAAGGCGATCAACGGCCTGATCCCCGAGGCGATGAGCCGCCTCGACACGGTCGCCACCGAGACCGCCACCCAGGTCAACACCATCCACAGCGCCGGGGTCGGCCTCGACGGCGGCACCGGGCGCGACGTGTTCGACCTGGGCCCGTCGGGCTCGCGCAGCTTCGCCGTCAGTGCCGATGTCGCCGGCACCCCCGAGGCCCTCGCCGCCGCCGGCGCCGGCGCCGGGCCGCTCGACGACGGCACCGCCCGCGCCCTGGCCGACCTGGCCGAGAACCCCACCGGCCCCCGGGCCGTCTTCGACGAGTTCGTCACCTCGGTCGCCGGGCAGGTGGCGGCGGCCACCAACCGGGCCGAGGCCGCCGACATGGCGAGCGCCACCGCGATCGCCCTCGTGCAGGGCGCCACCGGGGTGAGCCTCGACGAAGAACTCACCGATCTGATCACGGCGCAGCGGTCCTACGAGGCCGCCGCTCGCATGATCACCGCCGTCGACGAACTGCTCGACACGATCATCAACCGCACCGGCGTCGTCGGTCGCTGAGGAGGACTGCCATGTTGCCCCGCGTCACCGACCTCCAGATGTCGACCCATCGCGCCACGTGGATCGAGTCGGCCCGCACCCGGCTGGCCTCGGCCGAGGAGACCATCGCCACCGGCCGCCGCATCAACCGCGCCTCCGACGACCCGACCGCGGCGGCCGAGGTGCTCCGCCACGAACGCCGGCTCGGGCGCCTCGACCAGCTCGAGCGCAACGCCGGCAACGCCCGGGTGTGGCTCGACGCCACCGACAAGACCCTCCAGGCCGCCGACGCCAACCTGGCGCGGGCCAAGACCCTCACGGTGCAGGCCGCCAACGACACCCTCTCGACCGACGAACGCACCGCGATCGCGGCCGAACTCCGGGCGCTGTCCGACCAGCTGCTGTCGCAGGCCAACACCCGGGTGTCGGGCCGGGCGATCTTCGCCGGGTCGGCGGCCACCGACGACGCGTTCGCCGCTGACGGCACCTACCTCGGCGACAACGGCGTGGTCCGCCGTTCGATCGAGAAGGGCCAGACCCTCGAGGTCGGCCAGCCCGGACCGACCGCCTTCGGGACGTCGAACGTCGGCGACCCGATCAACGGCAACGTGTTCCAGATGCTCCGCGAGGTCGCCGACCGGGTGGAGACCGGGACCACCGCCGACATCCGCGCCGGCATGGCCGCCATCGACACCGCCGCCGCCCGGCTCGGCACCGAGACCGGCCGCATCGGTGCCGTGCAGCGTCACGTCGACACCGTGATGCAGTCCCACGACGACGAACACCTCAACGTGTCGGCCCGGGTGTCGGAGCTGCGCGACGCCGACCTGGCCGAGGCGATCATCCAGCTCCGCACCGCCGAGGCCGGCTACGACGCCACCATGCAGTCGACGGCACGTGCGATGAGCCGCTCCCTCCTCGACTTCCTGCGCTGAACCCGCGGGCGCACTCGACGCCCTCACGTTGCGCGGCGAGCGTCCGAGACTTCGATCCGTACGCACGGATGTCGGCGGGAACGGAGACGCGAGTTCGATGATCATCCTGCATCGCTTGAAGGACGCTCGGGTGGCGATCAACCCCGACCTGGTCGAACGGGTCGAGGCCAACCCCGACACCGTCATCACGCTGGTCGACGGCAAAAAGCTCCTCGTCACCGAGTCGCTCGAGGACGTGATCGCCCTGATCACCGACTACCGGGCCTACGTGCTGGCCCGCTCGGCCGCCGTCGAGATCCTCGAACTCCCCCGGCCCGACCTCGCCATCATCCCCGGCGGTGACGCCGTGATCCCGCTCGACCCCGAGGCAGGCCGCTGATGGACCCGATCACCCTCGCCGGACTCGGTCTGGCCCTGGTCTCGATGCTCGTCGCCGCCTTCATGGCCGGCATGAACCCGATCGCCATCTTCCTCGGCGACCCCGGGTCGATCCTCCTCGTCGTCGGCGGCACGATCGGCACCACCGCGGCATCGGGCACGATGGCCCAGGCGCTCGGAGCTCCCGGCGCCCTGGTGAAGGGCCTGATGGGCGGCGGAAGCGTCGACATGCAGGCGACGATCAAGCAGATGGTCGAGTTCGCCGACGTCGCCCGCAAGGAGGGCCTGCTCGCCCTCGAGTCGGAGTTCGAGAAGATCGAGGAGCCCTTCTTCAAGCGCGGCATGCAGCTCGCCGTCGACGGCACCGACCCCGAGGAACTGCGGGCGATGCTCGAGCTCGACATGTACCGCATGGCGATGCGCCACAAGGACGGCGCCGGCTTCTTCTCCACCGCGGCGGGCATGGGCCCGGCGATGGGCATGGTCGGCACCGTGATCGGTCTGGTCGACATGCTCGGCAAGCTCGACGATCCCTCCACTCTGGGTCCGTCGATGGCGGTGGCGTTCCTCACCACCCTCTGGGGTGCCTTCATCGCCAACTACTTCTTCCAGCCCCTCGCCGCCCGGCTCAAGAAGATGTCGGCCGACGAGATGGCGGCGAAGGAGCTGATCATGGAGGGCATCCTCGCCATCCAGGCCGGCTCCAATCCCCGATCGGTGGCCGGCAAGTTGGTGGCCTTCCTGC
>JBPEXC010000218.1:0-4787 GCA_052032035.1 Acidimicrobiales bacterium
CAGCACGCCATGGTCGCGCCCCGCGTGCTCGAGCCGATCGGGCGGCGCAGGCTCGGACTGGAGACCGACCTGCGTCAGCTCTGATCGGTCGTCAACACTGCTCGGTCGTGAGCTCTGGGCACATCGTGAGCAGCAGCCCGTGGAGCCGAGCGACCTGGCGCTCGGCCGGCCAGAGGTCGGGAGCGAGGAGGGCCTGCACCGCGATCCCGTCGGCGAGGGCGATCAACGACTCGGCCACCTCGACCGCCGGGCGGTCCCGGTCGAGCTCGCCGGCCGCCACCAGATCCGCGATGAAGCCCCGGAAGTCGGCGTAGCCCGCCGCCTGGGTCTCGGCGAGGCGGCGATCGCCGCTGGCCTGATTGACGCAGGCCAGCGTCACCAACCAGTGCAGACGCCGATCGTCGTCGATGGGGAGCGCCCCCTCGAGGGAGGCCCGCAGCCGGGTGCGCGGCGGCTCGTCGTGGCCCAGGCGGCGGGCCAGCCGCCCGGCGAGCGACGACCGGTAGGTCTCGAGCAGCAGTTCCCGTTTGTCGGTGAAGTAGTGCGTGACGACCCCGGTCGTCCAGCCTGCCTCGGCCGCGACGTCGCGCATCGTCACCGCATCGAGACCGGCCCGGGCGATCAGGCGGGCGGTGGCGTCGACGATCTCGCGGCGGCGGGCTTCGGCGTCGACGATCTTCGGCATCGGCGGGGGAGGGTAGTCGGTCCGCGCCTGCCGCCTTGCATCGTTCACACAACGCGTGTTATGTATAACGCACGTTCCACGAGGGGAGTGAACCGATCATGGTCTATGTGCCCACCCGCGGCGAGGTGCCCGTGCGGCTCGGTCCCGACGTGCCGAACACGCCGGGCTTCGGCCCGAGCAGGATGTCGAGCGCCCCCTACGTCGACCCGGTGCAGTTCGAGCTGGAGCGCGAGCGGGTCCTCGACACCAGCTGGTTGCTGGTCGGCCGGAGCGAACAGGTGCAGGATCCCGGCGACTGGATCAGCTTCGAGAGCCACGGGGAGACGGTCGTCGTCACCCGCCAGCCCGACGGCTCGCTCGCCGGCTTCCACAACGTGTGCCGCCACCGCGGGCCGTCGTTCGTCACCGAGTGGCAGGGCTGCGGGGCCCGCCGCTTCACCTGTCCCTACCATGGGTGGGTCTACGACACGACGGGCAAGCTGGTCGGCGTCCCGGAGAAGCAGGACTTCGACCCCGCCCACCTCGAGGGCGTCGCCGCGCCCGCAGTTGCTGCCCAGGAATGGGGCGGCTGGATCTACGCCCACCTGGCGGGCCCCGATCCGGAGGTGTCGCTCCTCGACTGGATCGGTCCCGACATCGTGGCCGACCTCGGGCGCTACCGCATGGAGGACATGGTCCTCACCGACGTGCTGGAGTGGGACGTCCCGGTCAGCTACAAGGCGATCGTCGACGGCTTCAACGAGATCTATCACGCCCCGTCGCTTCACGGTTCGGGTGCGGCGTGGGCCAAGTCGGCTCGCGACACGACGTTCCACGTGGTCAACGATCACAACTACATGTGCTTCGTGCCCCGCCACCAACATCGCGACGCCCTCGCCGAGGACTGGGACCACCACCGGTACGCGATCTGCCACTACGTGGTCTTCCCCAACACGGTGTTCAACTGCAATCCCGAACACATCCAGGTGTTCAACCCGATCCCGATCGACGTCGACCGCACCCGGTTCCTCTGCTGGGAGCTGCAATACCCGGTCGACCCCGACGATCCCGACGACGCCGCCTACCGGGCCCGCGTCGACGAGCACTGGGATCATCTCAAGGTGGTCGTCGGTGAGGACATCGACATCTATCAGCAGCTGAAGCGGACGAAGCGGTCGCGGGCCTACACCGAGCACATCCTCAACGAGCGTGAGTTCAAGCTCGCCCACTATCACCAGACCATCGCCGACATGATCCGGGACCGGCCCCGTGGGTGACCGGCTCGCCGGCCTGTCGGCCGTGATCACCGGCGGGGCCAGCGGCCTCGGCGACGCCATGGCGCGCCGCTACGTCGAGGAGGGGGCGACGGTCGTCGTCGCCGACCTGCAGGACGAGCGCGCCGCCGCCCTCGCCGCCGAGCTGGGCGACGCGGTGGTGTCGCTGCGCTGCGACGTGACCGTCGAGGCCGACGTCGTCGCCGCCATCGACCTCGCCCGCTCGCGGTTCGGTCGGCTCGACGTGATGGTCAACAACGCCGGCATCGTCGGCGCCGTCGGTTCGATCGCCGAGACCGACTCGGCTGCGTGGCGCTCGACGATCGACGTGTTGCTCACCTCGGTCTTCTACGGCTCGAAGCATGCCGCTGCCCACATGGTGCCCCTCGGCGCCGGTTCGATCATCAACACCACGTCGATTGCCGGGGTGATCGGCGGACTCGGTCCCCACGCCTACACCGCCGCCAAGCACGGCGTGGTCGGACTCACCAAGTCGGTGGCGTCGGAGGTCGGACGCAGCGGTGTGCGCTGCAACGCGATCGCGCCCGGCTCGATCCCGACGCCGCTCACGGCCAACGCAGCCACCGGCGACCCGACGAACCTGGCCGCCGTCGCCGAGGACCAGCGTCGCCGCTACGGCGTCGAGCACCGGGCCCTCGACATCGCCAACGCCGCCCTCTACCTGGCCAGCGACGAGAGCCGGTTGGTGAACGGCCACACCCTGGTGGTCGATGCCGGCCGCAGCATCAACGGCGGCTCGGCCCGGTTCGCGTCCGCAGCGGCCGGCAACGTCGGGGTGCCCGACGCCGGCTGAGCTGACCGTTCAGGAGATCGCAACCACCCGCTGGGTCATCTCGTGGAGCGCTTCCTTCAGCTTCGCCGCCGGCTCGCCGCTCAGCGGTCCGTAGGCCAGCCGCATCGAGTGGATCGAGATCAACACGTCGGTGAGGAAACGGGCGGTGAGCGACTCGACCGCTCGTCGGGCCGCCGGTGGTCGGGCCCGTGCCGGCCCGTCGACGTAGCCGAACGCTCGCTCGGTGTGGAGGTGCTCGAAGTCCTGGCGGAGCGTGGTGATCTGTGGTGTCGAGCCGGGGAGCTGGAGGTAGAAGAGGGTCGCCTCGTCCGGGTGATCGTCGATCCAGTCCCAGACCGCGTCGATCACCCGGGCCAGCGTCTCGGAATCGGACGGCCCGTCGTCGGCACGGACGCTCGCCACCACCTCGCTGATCGAGCTGAAGACGTGCTGGACCGCCACGCTGTAGAGCTCTTCCTTGCCGGAGAAGTGGTAGTAGACGGCGCTCACCACCACGTCGGCCTCCTGGGCGACGTCGTTGATCGACGCATCGACGAAGCCCTTGCGGGCGAAGAGCCGGATGGCGGCGTCGATGATCGCGTCACGGCGCGATGGCCGGTGGGCGGGTTGTGGTGCGGTGGTGTCGGTCACGGGGTGGTGCGGCGTCTCGAGATCGGCGGTGTTGCGTCGCTCGGTGGCGATCGACCTACTCTAAGCGAATCGCTGCTAACCGGAAATCCGCTCGCCCTGCGCACCGCCCATCGCGGCGTCACGTCATCATCGACTCGGCGATGGGGCTGTTCGCCACCATGCCCGTCGACGAGGTGACGGTGCAGGACATCGCGACCTCGGTCGACATGACCCCGGCCGCCGTCTACTACCACTTCGCGTCGAAGGAACAGATCCTGGTCGAGGGCATGCGGCAGTTCTCCGAACAGTTCGTCGACCTCGTACGCGACCACGACGCCGAGACGATCCGCGGCCTGTTCGAGGCGATCATCGACTGGACCCAGCAGCAGCGGACGCCGGCCACGGTCTTCTTCGTCAGCTCGACCGGGCTCAACCTGATGGTGGAGGCGCTCCGACGGGAGACGCGCCTCGAACTGGTCGACGTGCTCCGGGAGCGGGTGCGCGACGCGAGCCGGGCGTCGTCGACCGCCGAGGCCGGGGTGTTGGCCGTCGGCCTGGTGTCGCTGCTCGAGACGTCGCTCGCGTCGATGCTCAACCAGGACGCGGCGTTCCGGAGTCTGGGGATCCGTCGGTTCACCGACGAGGTCGGCGCCTTCGCCGAACGGGTGCTCGGTCAGCCGGTCGGCTGACGCGAGGCGACGACCGCCGGTGCCAGGCGAGCCGCGGCGGTCGGCGGCGGCAGCACGCACGGGTGTCCGACCCACAGCTGGACGCTGTCGCCGGTACGGCCGCCGTCGGCTCCGGTCGCACCTTCGGCGATCAGTTCGACGGCGACGTCGGCCACGGCATCGGCCGACATCATCCCGTCGGCCAGGGGTCGGTCGCCGCGCATCCGGCGATACATCGGGGTGTCGGTCGCTCCCATGCCGAGGGCGTTGACCCGGATGCCGTGCGGGGCGAGGGCGTGGGCCCACACCCCGGTCATGCCGGTCAGCCCCCACTTCGAGGCGTCGTAGACGTCGACGCTGGTCGACGTCACCGGGGGCCGCAGGCCGTCCGCGTCGGGGCAGCTCGAGCTCGGGTCGTGTTCGATCGGCCACGGCCAGCCGCAGGTGTGGAGGTGGTCGGTGGTGACGTTGACGATGTCGGCGACCGGCACCGCCGCCCGGTCGCGTTCGAGGAGGTGGCCGAGTGCGGCCCGGGCGACGACGAACGGGGCCCGCAGGTTGGTGGCGACGACCCGGTCGAAGACCTCGACCGCGTCGAGGGGGCCGAGCCCGATCAGCGGCGAGCGCTCGATCACGCCCGCGTTGTTGACCACGAGATCGAGCCCACCCAGGCGGCTGGCCGCCTCGCCGACGGCTGCGACGGCGGCCGCCGGGTCGGCCAGGTCGGCGACGATCACCTCGTCGCCGGGGGCCGCTGG
>JBPEXC010000219.1:0-6142 GCA_052032035.1 Acidimicrobiales bacterium
GAATCGATGCGGGTGAGCTTCGCCGACTCCGCGGTGGCCGACGGGCACGGGGTGACCGTGGTCGTCGTGCTCGATGGTGACGGGGCCCCGCTGTTCGGGCTCTCCGTCCACGATCTCGACGCCGACTCGGGGCCCGCCGAAGCGGTGTTCGCCGCGGCGGCGACGGTCGGCATCGACCCCTTCGCCTCGCTCGGCGACGCGGGCTGACACCCGGGCTCGGCGCCTGACGCCGCCAGCGTCCACCGGCTGAGTACCCTTGGCCGTCGTGCTGAGGGTGCTCCAGATCTTCAAGCGGCTCGCGTCGCTCGGACTCGTGCTCGTCGCGGTGTCGGGCGTGGCGGCCGGCGCCGCCATCGTCACGATCCCGCAGGTCGCCGAGATCGTCACCGCCCACGAGGGCACGTCGGCCGACCTCGAGATGCGCGACCTGGGTCTGCGCAGTTCGATGTTCTCCGACGACGGCACCTTCCTCACCTACCTGGTGCAGGAGCAGAACCGCGAGCCGGTCACCCTCGAGGAGATCCCCCAGCCGGTGATCGACGCCATCGTCGGTATGGAGGACTCGGCCTTCTACGAGCACAACGGCGTCAACTTCCGAGCGATCTTCCGCGCTGCGGTCGAGAACCTCAACGCCGGCGGCATCGAGCAGGGTGGTTCGACGATCACCCAGCAGCTGATCAAGCAGTCGATCCTCGACTCGACCCAGGACCTCGACCGCAAGAGCACCGAGGCGTTCTACGCGCTGCGGCTCGAGCGGCAGATGACCAAGGACGAGATCCTCGAGCGCTACCTCAACACGGTCTACTTCGGCTCGGGTGCCTACGGCGTCCAGGCGGCCGCCGAGATCTACTGGGGCTACGAGGACGTGTCCGAGCTGGACTGGGAAGAGGCGGTGATGCTGGCCGGGCTGATCCGGAACCCGACTCGCTACGACCCCACCCGCAACCCGGAGCTCGCGCTCGAGCGTCGATCCGTGGTGATCAACCGCATGGTCGGCCTCGAGCTGATCGACGAGGACGAGGCCGCCGAGTTGCGGGCCGAGCCTCTGCCGGCGGAACGCCAGGTGCCCTTCGACATCAAGCCCACCGACTACTTCACCGAGGAGGCGCTCCAGGAGCTGCTGTCGCTCGAGGCGCTCGGCGAGGACTACGACACCCGGTTCCGCAACGTCTACTTCGGTGGTCTCACCGTCGAGACGACCTACGACCTCGATGCCCAGGCCTGGGCCGAAGAGGCACGCGACGAGCTGCTGCCCGACGACGACCGCGGCTTCACGATGGCGATCGCCGCGGTCGAGACCCACACGGGGGCGGTCAAGGCCGTCGTCGGCGGACCCGAGTTCACCCGCGAACAGTTCAACCTGACCACCGACGGGCTCGGCCGCCAGGCCGGCTCGTCGATGAAGACCTTCGTGCTGGCCGCCCTCTTCGAGGCCGGCTACACCCCGAGCGACCAGGTGCGCGGCGACAGCCCCTGCCAGTTCGACAACCCGGGTGGCGTGCCCAACCCCTACGAGGTGAAGGGCGGCTCCGGCGGCGTGCAGTCGCTGGCGGCGGTCACCCGCTCGTCGAACAACTGCGCCTTCGTGCGGCTGGGGCAGGTCGTCGGCAACGAGGACGTGATCGAGGTGGCCAACCGTCTCGGTGTCGACACCCTGGTCAACCCGACCGACGCCGTGCTGTCGCTGCCGCTCGGCTCCAAGGAGGTCCACCCGATGTCGATGGCGGCCGCCTACGCCGCGATGGGCAACGACGGCCTCTACAACGAGCCGTGGTACATCTCCCGGGTCCTCGATCGTGACGGCAACGTGATCTACGAGCATCGCAGCGATCCCCGCCGGGCCATCTCGCCCCAGTCGTCGCGGATGATCTCCCAGGTGTTGGAGTCGAACGTGCTCAGCGGCACCGGCCGCTCGGCCCGGCTCGACAACGGCCACGCCGCCGGCGGCAAGACCGGCACCGCGCAGAACTACGAGGACGCCTGGTTCGTGGGCTACACGGAGTACCTGGCCACCGCGGTCTGGATGGGTCACCCGGACGAGAAGATCCCGATGCGCAACGTGCCCGGCTGGGGCAACATGTTCGGCGGCAAGGTGCCCGCTGCGACCTGGGGCTACTTCAACAACCTGTATCACGCCGACCTCGAGCCGCTCGACTTCCCCGACCCCGACCCCTACGGCGGCGGTCGCTACCTCAAGGTCGAGGGGGAGATCGACTTCTGCAACATCGCCGACCGCGGCGAGTCGACCCGTGAGACGGTGATGGTCGACTCCGACGGCGACGGGGTGAAGGACTGCTTCAACCCGGTGACGACGCTGGCGATCCTGACCGACGACGCCGGCAACCCGATCCTCGACTCCGCCGGCAACACGATCCCGCTCGACGAGGGCGGCAACCCGATCACCACCAACCCGGTGGTCGACGGCGGCGGTGGCACGACGACCGCTCCGCCCACCACCGCGCCGGCCACCCAGCCGCCCGCCACGTCGGCACCGCCGGCGACGACGGCGCCGCCGGCCACGCAGCCGCCGGCGACCCAACCCCCCGATCAATCGACGACGCAACCGGCCGGAGGAGGCGGGGGATGACCGACCCGGCACAAGCGCAATTGCTCGTGGTGCAGGGCCTCGACACCACCCTGCTCCAGCTCGCCCACAAGCACGCCCACCATCCGCTGCGAGCGGAGCTGGCGGCCGCCGAGGCCGAACTGGCGCCGATGCTGGCGGAAGCGGCCGAGATCGAGGCCCGCCGCCACGACGTCGAGCGGGCCCGCAAGCGGCTCGACGACGAGGTGTCGGGGGTGGAGACCCGGCGCTCGGAGATCGACGCCAAGCTCTACGACGGCTCGGTCACCGCCACCAAGGACCTCCTCGCCCTGCAGGACGAGGCGGCCCAGCTGCTCGAGCGGCAGCGTTCGATGGAGGACGACGAGCTCGAGCTCATGGAACAGATCGAGGAGGCCGACGGCGAGCTGGCAGCGGCCGCCGAGCGGCGTCGCGCCATCGAGGAGCGGATCACCGCCCTCGAGGCCGAACTCGCCGTCGCGCTCGCGGGCGTCGAGGGCGAACAGGCCGACATCGAAGGTCAGCGAGCCGACGCCGCGACGTCGGTCACCCCCGAGGTGCTCGCTCGCTACGACCGTCTGCGAGCCGACCTGGGCGGGGTCGCCGTCGCCCGACTCGTCGGCTCGACGTGCGACGGCTGCCACATGACGCTGTCGGCGGTGCAGCTCGACGAGATCAAGCGCGAGCCCGAGGACGCTGTCGTGCACTGCGAGGAGTGCGGCCGCATCCTCGTGCGCTGATCGGCCTCCATCGACCGCCGTGTTGCTCTGGTTCGTCGTCCTGGCGCCGGTCCTGGTGGCCGAGATCTTCCGCAGTCCCATGATCGACTACCGGTTGGTGGCGCTCGGTGCGGCGTTGCCGGTGGCCGAAGCGGTGTTCGGCGGTCCCTTCGTCCTCCACACGCTCGTGGGTGCGGTCGCCGCCCTCACGCTGGTGATGCTCAGCACCCAGCGTCGACGCCTGGTGCGACGGCGTCTGCTCGGCGTGCCGATCGGGTTCTTCTTCCACCTCGTGCTCGACGCCTCGTGGGCCCGCACCGAGCTGTTCTGGTGGCCGGTCGTCGGACTCGCCCGCGGCGACGGTTGGTCGTTCGGGTCGACGGAGTCCGGCCTGCCCGAGTTCGACCGACCGCTGATCGTCGGGCTGGCCCTCGAGGTCGTCGCCGTCGGTGTGGCCGTGTGGGCGTGGCGACGCTACGAACTCGCCGACACCGACAACCGTTCGTTCTTCGTGCGCACCGGCCAGTTGACGCGCGCTGCGCTCCCGTGATGGGTTGACCCCGATGCTCCACGTCCTGCGCCACGGCCGCACCGAGGCCAACAAGTCCGGTCTCCTCCTCGGACGAGCCGACCCCGATCTCGACGACACCGGTCGTCGCCAGGCGGCGGCCGCCGCTGCGGTGTTGCCGGCCGGGGCCCGGGTCATCTCCTCGCCGCTGGCTCGGACCCGGCAGACCGCCGCGTTCCTCGACCCCGACCACGAGGTCGACGATCGTCTCCTCGAACTGGACTACGGCGAGTTCGACCTGCGGCCGGTGGCCTCGATCCCGGTGGAGACCTGGGCCCGGTGGCGTTCCGATCCCGATTTCGCACCGCCGGGCGGCGAGTCGCTGGCGGCGCTCCACGAACGGGTGGGCAGCCTGCTGACCGAGCTGGCGACGGCGATGGCCGACGTCGGCTCCTCGAGCGGCGACGGGGCCGCAACCGACGTCGTGCTCGTCACCCACGTCTCGCCGATCAAGGCGGCACTCGGCTGGGCGCTCGGGAGCGACACCGGGGTGATGTGGCGGAGCTTCGTCGACCAGGCATCGATCACCCGGATCGGGGTGAGCGAGCGCGGCCCGTCGCTGCGTGTGTTCAACGACACCGCACATCTGCGGGATCTCGACATCCACTGATGTGGGGCCCGTAGGGCTCACCCGGTAGGCTTGAGGGTCGCGATGTCGCGCGGCTGCCCTCGGGGCGGCCGACCCCCCGAACGGCGCCACCCTCCCTTTGTCGGGCGCCCCGGTCCTCGTCGAGAGGACTGTGCTCCGTGCGGAGCGGTTCGCGGGCCGAGGAGCAAGGAGTGAGCCATGGGTAAACAACGTTCGAGTTTTGCCAAGCTGCAGCGTGACCGGGCCAAGGCTGCCAAGAAGGCGGCCAAGCAGGCCGCCCGCCAGAACAAGGCCAACGAGGGCTTCGCCCCGATCGTGGTCGAGGAAGAGGAGAGCCCCGAGCTCAGCGGCACCGTCGCCGAGATGTTCGAGGGCAAGGGCGAGCTGTCGGCGCCCGAGCTGCTGAAGATGATCGAGGAGATCCACGAGCTGCGCGACACCGGGCAGCTCTCGGAGGAGGACTTCGAGGAGGCGAAGGTGGAGATCTTCGCCCGTCTCCCCGTCGACTGATCCGACCTCTCGCCGGTCGTGCGGCACCGAGAACTGGCGTCACCCCGGGCTCCGGCCCGGGGTGACGCCGTTTTCGGGCATCGACACCGGCACCGAAACCGGGTTGTCGCCCGATCGGCGTCCGGCGAGGATCGTGCGATGGAGCTCACCGCCGCCGACCTCGCCGCCGCCCGTCGCACCGTGGGGGCGACGATGGCCCCCACCCCGCAATATGCGTGGCCCCTGCTCGCCGAGGAGTTCGGCGCCGAGGTGTGGGTGAAGCACGAGAACGCCACGCCGACCGGCGCCTTCAAGGTCCGGGGCGGGCTCGTCTACGCGGAACGGCTGGCTCGGGAACGGCCCGACGTCGCCGGGTTGGCCTCGGCGACCACCGGCAACCACGGCCAGAGCTTGGCCTTCGCCGGTCGGGCCGCCGGGGTGTCGGTCACGATCGTGGTGCCCCACGGCAACAGCGTGGAGAAGAACGCGGCGATGCGGGGCTTCGGCGCCGAGGTGATCGAGCACGGCGACGACTTCCAGGAGGCCCGCGAGTTCAGCGTCGGCCTGGCCGCAGCGCGAGGCCTCGAGATGGTGCCGCCGTTCCACCCCGACCTCGTCACCGGGGTCGCCACCTATCCGGCCGAACTGTTCGACGCGGCAGGCGAACTCGACGCCGTGTTCGTCCCGGTCGGGATGGGCTCGGGCATCGTCGCCACCATCCTCGTGCGCGACCTGCTGGGCCTCTCGACCGAGATCGTCGGGGTCGTGAGCGAGAACGCCCCGGCTGTCGCCCGATCGTTCGAGGCGGGCGAGCCGCGGTCGACCGACTCGGCCCGTACCTTCGCCGACGGTGTCGCCACCCGCACGGTCGACCCGGTCGCCTTCGACATCGTGCGCCGTGGGGCGTCACGGATCGTGACGATCGCCGAGGACGACATCGCAGCGGCGATGCGGCTGGCCTACCGCTCGACCCACACGCTGCCGTGCGGCGCCGGCTCGCTCGGCATCGCCGCCCTCACCGCCGAACGCGATCGGTGGGTCGGGAAGCGGGTGGGCGTGACGTTCACCAGCTCCAACATCGACACCGACAAGGCCGCCCTGGTGCTGGGCGGCGGCACGCCGGCTCTGTGACTGGGTGACTGGGTGACCGTGGGGCTCAGGCCGGCACGCTGATCGAGCCGGTGATCGAGCGGGCCTGGTCGACACCGTGGTCG
>JBPEXC010000022.1:0-3264 GCA_052032035.1 Acidimicrobiales bacterium
ACGCCACCGCAGGTCTGGGTGATGCCGGCCGCGCCGCCGATGTCGGACCCGAAGCCCGTGTAGCCGAACTCCGACACGTCGATCGTGCGCCAGGTCGTGTCGGCCGGGGTGCCGTCCGGCATGATGATCCGCACGACGTCGATGCCGTCGGCGGGGTCGAACATGCGGATCTGCAGCAGCTTGCCGGCGTGTCGCTCCTCCACCTCGCCGAGGTAGAGCAGGCCGCTCCCGGAGGCCCCGTCGAACATCGTGAAGTGGCTGTAGACGGTGAGCCAGTCGACACCGGAGATGTTGGGGCAGTCGGCGTTGGCCGAGGACCCGATCCGGGTGCACACCGTGCCCGACGCGGCGACGGGGTCGAGGCGGAGCGAATAGGTCGCCCGCTCGTTGGTCGACGTGCTGTTGTTGTCGGCGTAGAGCAGCCACCTCCCCTCGGTCAGGGGCGCGGAGTAGATGTCGACCCAGGGCGCCGGGTCGCTGCCGATGCTCCAGTCGGTGCCGTTCGCCGTGCAGATCGAGGTGTCGGGACGACCGATCGTCACGCCGCTGATCGTGGCGGGGTTGCTCGTGGCGTTGTCGAGGTCGTCGAGCAGGGTGTCGTCGGGCGGGTAGAGCGTGTAGACGTTCGTGCCGTTCGCCTCGAAGGTGTTCGGGGTGTTCCAACACGTGTGCCGGGCCTGGAGCACATAGTCGCCGCTGGCGCCGGCCGGGATGTCGATCACGTAGGGATGGCCGTCCGGGTAGTGGTTGGGATTGGGCGTCGCCGGCGAGCAGCTCGGTGCTGCTGCCCCGATCAGATCGCCCTGGGACCGGGGGATGCAGTCGGAGTTGGCACGCAGCCAGAAGTTGTCGCGTCGGCCGTTGATCTCGTCGGCGCCGCCCCCGAGCTGGGAGGTCGGGTTGCCGATCGGCACCGGCAGCACGTACTCGGCGGTGGCGAAGCGATGGATGGCGGGGGCGTCCATCGACTCGATCACCGACCCGAAGTAGAGGTCGCCCTCGGCCCGGATGTCGACCCGAACCTGCTGATTGCCGACCCGGCTCACCTGCACCTGGGGAAGCGCGGTGACGGCCGGATCGTCGAAGTCGCCCGGCTGGTCGACGAACCCGTTGCGGGCGGCGATGTCGTAGGCGACGGTGGCTGCCCGGTCCTCGTCGGGCATCCACACCACCGCAGCCAGCGCCGCCGCATCAGCCGCCCGCTGGATCTCCTGAGCGCGCACGTACCACGCACCCACATCGGTCGCGAACGCTGTGAACACCAACATCGGGATCAACATCAAGGCGGTCACCGCCATGACATAGCCCTTCTCGGCAACAGAGCCCTTCTCCGCAACAGCGCCCTTCTCGGCGTGGGGGCGCGGAGAGCCGGCGAGTCGTCGGCGGCGGAGCGAGATCCTGGTCACCTCGCGTCTATCGACAAAACCTCAACAGATGTTGAGAACGCTTCCCTGCGTCACTCCACCAGGCGGACGGGGTCGCCGGTGACCCGGGTCGACCAGACCGTGCGGTCGGTGACCGACCCCGACCCTTCCGGCGCATACCGGATCCGCCACCAGCAGTCGGTGGCGCAGGTGTAGCCGGCCGGGATGTCGAGCTCGATGCGGATCGTTCGGTTCTGGAAGGCGCTGTTGGACACGTCGAGACAGCGGTAGGTGCCGGCGCTGGGGGTCACCGCGTCGGAGCCGCTCACGTAGCAGGTGTCGTTGGAGGTCTCGCCGATGTCGCTCCAGTACGTCTCGCCGCTCGGCCCGTACCAGGTGTCGACGCCTTCCTCGACGTCGATCGTGTGGTAGGTGAAGGCGGGGCGGGTCAGGTCGGGAGCGACGATCTGCAGGTTGTCCATGCCCTCGCCCGGGTCGAACAGGGTGATCTCGAGGGTCTTACCGGCGTGCACCTCGTCGACCCGGGCGAGGTAGAAGCTGGCCGACGCACCAGGCGTGAGGATCGTGTTGCCGTTCTTGTCGTTGCGGGCGATGTAGATCGGCAACCACTCGCGGGCGGAGATCTGCGGGCAGGAGTCGAGGTTGGCGCCGCCGGCCGTGGAGCAGACCGCGCTCGGCGACCCGACCGGGGTGACCCGGACACCGAAGTAGTTGAGCCCGTACTCGTCGGGGTCGGGCAGCGACCGGACGTTCAGCACCCAGCGACCACGGGGGTCGGCCGGGTTGACGGTGTAGGCGGTGCGCCAGCCACACGCGGTCTGGGAGAAGTGGCGGGTGCCCGCGACGTTGGAGCTGTCGACGTTGTCGTAGTCGTCGAGCGGGGTGTCGTCGGCGTAGTAGAGGGTCGTGTCGAGGCGGACGCCGTCGACCGGGAAGCTGTTGACGACGTCGTTGCCGTTGGCCTCGTTGGCGATGTCGCAGACGCCCGGATCGTAGAACTGGACGTTCCACGCCTGGGTGGCGGAGTTCTCGGGGAAGTCGAGGATCAGGAAGTAGCCGTCGGCGTCGTACTGGGGGTTGGGGGTGGTCATCGACGAGCTGTAGGGGCCGTCGTCGCAGACGTAGTCGACACCCTCGTAGCGGGCGGAGATGTGATCCCCCTGCTGTCGGCCGGTGCACCAGCCGTTGACCGCCAGCCACAGGTTCTCGGTCGAGCCGCCGACGTTGCCGGTGCCGAGCGCGCTGGTCGGGTTGCCCATCGGCACCGGGAGGATGTACTCCGCGGTGGCGAACCGGGTGATCTCCGGCGACTCGAACGACTCGATCACCGAGCCGAAGTAGAGGTCGCCCTCCGCCCGGATGTCGACCCGCACCCGTTGGGTGCCGACCTGGGTCACCTGCACCTGGGGCAGGTCGACGTCGGGGTCGTCGAAGTCGCCGGGCTGGTCGACGAACCCGTTGCGGGCTGCCACGTCGACCGCCACCGTGGCGGCTCGGGTCTCGTCGGGCATCCACACCACCGCTGCCAGGGCCGCGGCATCAGCGGCCCGCTGGATCTGCTGGGCTCGCACGTACCACGCACCCACATCCGTCGCGAACGCCGTGAACACCAACATCGGGATCAACATCAAGGCGGTCACCGCCATGACATACCCCTTCTCAGCAACAGAGGCCTTTTCGGCAACAGAGCCCTTTTCGGCGCGCGCCCTCGAGCGGCGTGGGGGCAGAGCAGACATGGAGGAACCGTTGCCTTCTCCGCCGCCCGGGGTGCAGTTGCCGCTGCTCACCCATCGGCTGTTCCGGCGCCGAAACTGAAGGATTGCGGGTGTGACGTCGGGCGCCTCCGCCTGGCGCCTCGACGCCCCCGGGCCCGTCGACC
>JBPEXC010000220.1:0-1841 GCA_052032035.1 Acidimicrobiales bacterium
TCGCAGCGCGAGGGCGCCGGCCCGACGGGCGTCGCCCTCGGCGAGCACCCGGTCGATGGCGGCGAGGTAGAGCTCGAGCGCCTCGCCGAACAGGCCGAGCGCGGACAGGGCGTCGGCCCGCGCCTCGAGCAGGGTCGGGCCGGCGTCGCTTCCGCGATCGCGGGTGGCGGCCAGCGTGGTCGAGACGACGCCCCGGATGTCGGGACCGGCCGACGCCGCCGCGGGCGGCGCTCCGTCGAGCGGCGGTCCCGTCGGCGTGCCCGCCTGCACCCCGCCGAGAGGCAGCGCTCGGTGGTGGAGGATCGCCAGCTGGAGGTCCTCGAGCGCCGGCGGTGGGAGGAGGCCGAACTCCTCACGCAGGTGCCGACGGAGGCCTTCGTAGACCTCGAGGGCGGCCACCTGGTCGCCCGAGGCGTAGAGGGTGCGCATCAGCGACTCGGTGAGGCCCTCGTGGTGGGGGTGATCCTCGAGCGCGGCGAGGATCCAGTGGAGGCCGTCGCCGATGCGGCCGAGTCGGGTGAGGGTCTCGTGGAGGCGCTGGGTCGCTTCGAGCCGCAACAGCAGCAGGCGCTGGCGTTCGGTGACGAACTGGGGCCCGTCGAGCCCGGTGTAGGGGTCGCCGCGCCAGCAGGCCAGCGCGTCGTCGAGCACCCGGGCGCGGCGCTCGAGGTCGTCGATGCGGCGGGCACGTTGCACCCCGTCGGCGAACCGCCAGGCGTCGACCTCCACGCCCTGGGCCAGCCGGTAGCCCTCGGTCGACCGCTCGATGCCGTCGGGCACGCCGAACTGGTGACGCAGCCAGCTCACGATGTTGCGCAGGGCGGCCCGGTGGGTCGACGGGCGATCGTCGGGCCAGATCGTGTCGACCAGCCCGTCGACGCTGGCGCCGCCGGGAGCGGCGAGGGCGAGATGGCCGAGGGCCCGGCGGCGGGCCTCACCGGCGACGGGGCGCGCCTCGCCGTCGCGTCCCACGATCGACAGTTCTCCGAGCACGAGGGCCACCGCGCCACCCATCCGGGGGAACGTAGTTGGTCGCCGCGTCGCGTACCGCCGCCGGGCGGGCAGAAATCGCGGGGGACTCGGGCCGACACCTGCGACAATGGGGATCTTGACCGCTCCGACCGATTCCACGATCCGGCTCACCAAACACCATGCGCTCGGCAACGACTTCCTGATCGCGATCGATCCGGCGCGTCCGCTCGGGCCGGGCGACGCCGTGGCCTGGTGCGATCGGCGCACCGGCATCGGCGCCGACGGTCTGATGCAGGTCGACACGATCGATGCCGATCCCGGCCGGCCGCCGTGGCGGATGACACTGTGGAACGCCGACGGCTCCGAGGCGGAGATCTCCGGCAACGGCGTCCGCTGCGTCGGCCAGGCGATCGTCCTCCACGACGGGCTGAGCGGTGCGTTCATCCTCGACGTCGACACGGCGTCCGGGGTGCGTCGCCTCGAGGTGGTCGACGCTCCCGCCCCCGAACTCGGCGGCGGCGCTGCCTTCCACTCCGTGCGGGTCGACATGGGCGCCCCTCGTCCCGGCGGCCCCGAGGCGTCGGACCGTTGGAGCGCCGCCGGCGTCGACGTCTTCCGTCAGGAGGGCATCGACATGGGCAACCCCCACCTCGTCGCCCTCGTCGACGACCCGGCGGCGATCGACCTCGCCGCCGTCGGCCCGGCCGTCGAGGCCCAGTACCCCGCGGGCTGCAACGTCCACGTCGTGCGGATCGAGGATGCGTCGACCATCGAGCTGCGGGTGTGGGAGCGCGGCGCGGGGATCACCGAGGCGTGCGGCTCCGGCGCCTGCGCCGCAGCGGTCGCCGGCCACCGATGGGGGCTCACCT
>JBPEXC010000221.1:0-7786 GCA_052032035.1 Acidimicrobiales bacterium
CCCCGGGCCCGAGGACCTCACCGGCCGGGCCGCACCAACGGCCGACCAGCACGAGCGGGCCCGTCGGCATCTCGAGGACGAGCGGCGAGTGCTGCGTCGGCGCCTTGCCGAGGCCTCGGTGGCGCTCGACGAGCTGCGCAACGGGCCGACCAGCCGAGCGGTGCACGACCCCCGGTTCCGCCGGGCGCTCGACGATCTCGCGGGCCTGTGGGACGAGCACCGCACGATCCGCTCGCTCCACCCCCTCCTCGACGACCGCGTGCTCGACCTCACCGACAGCGTCGATCTCACCGACACCGACACCGACACCGACACCGACACCGACACCGACGCTGTCGCTGTCGCAGAAGGCGCCGTCGACCGGCGAGCGGACGATCGAGCGGCCGACACCGCCGAGGAGGCATGCTGATGGGTCCGGTCTCGTTCGAGCGGCTCGAGGTGGGCACCGAACGGGCCGAGGCCCTGGCGGCCGCCGTCAGGCTGCGGGCCGCCGGCGTGCGGGTCGACCTCGTCGCCCCCACCGTCGACGGGGCCCCGTTCCTCGCCATGATCCGCAGCCACGACGCCAGCGTCGCCCGGGCCGCCCTCGACGCCCTCGGAGACTGAGGCCCGTGCTGGAATACTGAGCGCCATGAGCGCCCCGTCGTCCGTGTCGCCGCTGTCGGTGGCGCCCCTCGATCATCCCCCGCACGCCACCGTCGAGGTGCCGGGCTCGAAGAGCCACACCAACCGAGCCCTCGTGTGCGCGGCCCTCGCCACCGGCACCAGCGTGCTGCACCGGGTGCTGCTGGCCGACGACTCCCACGCGATGCTCGGCGCCCTCGCCGCGCTCGGGGTGCGCATCGACCGCCCGGGCGACGCCACGACCGCCACGGTGCACGGCCTCGGCGGTGCCCCCCACCTGACCGGCAACCCCACGGTGTCGGTCAATCAGTCGGGCACCACCGGTCGCTTCCTCCTGCCGGTGCTCGCCGTCGCCGAGGGCGCCGCCGTCCTCGACGGCGACCCCCAGCTGCGGGCCCGGCCCTTCGGCGACCTGGTCGACGCCCTGCGGACCCTCGGGGCCGAGCTCGACGGCGACACCCTCCCGATCGCCGTGGGAGCCGTTCCGATCCGTGGTGGCGAGGTGACCGTGTCGGGTCAGGTGTCGAGCCAGTTCCTGTCGGGGTTGCTCCTCGCCGCCCCCGTCGCGCCGGCACCGATCACGCTCACGGTCGAGGGCGACCTGGTGTCGGTCCCCTACGTCGACCTGACCCTGGCCACGATGGCCGACTTCGGGGTGGCGGTCGTGACCGAGACCGGCGAGACCGATGACGGGGTCGCGTTCCGTCGCTACCGGGTGCCCAACGGCGGCTACACCGCGGCCGAGGTCGGTCTCGAGCCCGACGCCAGCGCCGCGTCCTACTTCTTCGCGGCGGCCGCCGTCACCGGTGGCACGGTGCGGATCGAGGGGCTCGGGCCGACCTCGGTGCAGGGCGACGTCGCCTTCGTCGACGTGCTCGAGCGGATGGGGGCGACCGTCGTCCGCGACGACGACGCGATCGAGGTGACCGGCCCCGACCGGCTCGCCGGGGTGGAGGTCGACATGCGGGACATCTCCGACACCGCTCAGACCCTGGCCGCGATTGCCCCGTTCGCCTCCGGGCCGACCCGTGTGACGGGCATCGGCTTCATCCGCCGCAAGGAGACCGACCGGCTCGCCGCCGTCGTCGCCCAACTCCGGGCCCGCGGGGTCGACGCCGTCGAGGACGACGATGGCTTCACCATCCAGCCCGGCCCGATCGGTCCGGGCGTCGTCGACACCTACGACGACCATCGGATGGCGATGAGCTTCGCCGTGATGGGTCTCGCCACCCCCGGCATCGAGATCGCCGATCCGGGCTGCGTGGCCAAGACGTTCCCCCACTTCTTCGACGTCCTCGACGGTCTCCGACGCTGAGGACGCCTCGGTCGGGCGACTACCGTGGGGACGTGCGCTGCGCCCGACTCACCGGCCCCCGACTCGTCGAGATCGTCGAGGTCCCCGAACCCGAGGCCGCTCCCGGCACCGTCGTCGTGGCGGTCGGCTCGTGCAGCGTCGCGGCGTCCGACGTCGAGGCGTTCGAACGCGGTTCGACCGATCCGGTCAGCTGGTTCGGCCACGGCTGGACGGGGTCGGTGGTGGCGATCGGCGACGGCGTGCGAGGGCGCTTCGAGGGGGAGCGGGTGGTCGTCGGGGCCCCGCCCGCCTGTGGTCGCTGCTCGACGTGTCGGGCCGGCCATCCCGCCAACTGTCCCGAGGTGGTGGCCGCGATCGTCGGGGCCGACGAGTGGTCGTCGGGCCACGGCGGGTTCGCCGAACGGATCCGCGTCGATGCCCGACGGGTCCACCGGCTGCCCGAGGGCGTGCCCGACGAGGACGCCGCCCTGGTCGAGGCCGCCGCCGTCGCCGCCCACGCGGTCGATCGCAGCGGCCTGAGAGTCGGCGACGTGGTCGCCGTCGTCGGCGCCGGCACGATCGGGCTGCTCGTCGCCGAGGTCGCCCGCCTCGCCGGGGCCGCCCGGGTCGTCGCCGTCGACCCCGACGGGGCCCGGCGGGAACTGGCCTGCGAGCTCGGCGCCGATGCCGCCTTCGAGCCGGGGGAGGGGGCCTCGGCGTGGCTCGAGCGCACCGTGACCGGCGTGGGCGCCGACGTCGTCTTCGACGCCGCGGGCCAGCCGGGTTCGCTGGCCGACGCCGTGCGGCTGGCACGACGGGGCGCGACGGTCGTCGCAGTCTCGGTGGCGAGCCACGACACCGCGGTCGTGCCCGCCCTCCTCCTCGATCGCGAGCTCGACCTCAAGGGATCGCTCGGCTACCGGATCGGCGACGTCGAGCGCGTCCTGGCGTTGATGGCCGACGACCGCCTGCGGGTCGATCGGCTCCGGGGCGCCCCGCTCGGCCTCGACGACCTGGCCGCCGCTCTGGCCGAGATCGCCGATGGCGACGGTGCCGTCGGACCTCGGCGGCTGGTCGAGCCCGGCCGGTCGGTGTAGTCAGCCCCCGCCCTGCAGAACCCCCAGGAAGCTGCGGGCCCACGAGGCGGCATCATCCCGACCGACGCCCTCGCGCAGCGACTGCATCCGTCGCCGGCGCTCCTCGGGATCCATCTCGACCGCCTGCACGATCTTCTCCTTGAGCCCGTCGATGTCGTAGGGATTGACGAGGAGGGCGTCGGCGAGCTGGTGGGCGGCCCCGGCGAACTCGCTGAGCACGAGCGCGCCGGTGTCGTCGTAGCGGCACGCGACGTACTCCTTCGCCACCAGGTTCATGCCGTCGCGGAACGGGGTGATCAGCATGACGTCGGCCACCCGGTAGAGAGCGAGGAGGTCGTCGAAGGAACGGGTCTGGTGGATGTAGTGGACGCACGGCACCCCGACCCGGCCGAAGTCGCCGTTGATCTCCCCGACGAGCTGCTCGACGCGCTCCCGCAGCGACACGTACGCGTCGACCCGGTCACGGCTCGGTTCGGCGACCTGGATCATCGTCACCTCCGACGGGTGGACGGCCCCCTCGGCGAGCAGTTCCTTGAACGCCCGGAGCCGGACGTCGATGCCCTTGGTGTAGTCGAGCCGGTCGACGCCGAGCATGACGACGCGGGGGTTGCCGAGTCGGGCCCGGAGGTCCTGGGCGGCGTCGCTGATCTCCACGCTCCGGGCGGCCACGTCGTAGCGTTCGGCGTCGATCCCGATCGGGAACGCCTCGACCCGCACGGTGCGCCCGTCGACGTCGAGCTCCGACGCAGAGCGCCGAGTCGCTCGCCCGAGGGCGAGCGCCACGCGATGGAAGTTGGCCGCCCCCTCCGGGGTCTGGAAGCCGACCAGGTCGGCACCGAGCAGGCCGTCGGCGAGCCGGTTGCGCCACGGCAGCTGGCTGAACAGTTCCGAGGGCGGGAACGGGATGTGGATGAAGAACCCGATCCGCAGGTCGGGGCGGAGCGCTCGGAGCATGCCGGGCACCAGGTGGAGTTGGTAGTCGTGGATCCACACCACCGCCCCGGGGGCCGCGACCTCGGCGGCCTGGCGGGCGAAGCGTTCGTTCACCCGCCGGAAGCCGTCGAACCAGTGGCGATGGAACTCCGAGGGCTCGACCTTGTCGTGGTAGAGCGGCCACAGGGTGCCGTTGGCCATCCCGTCGTAGTGGAGCTCGCGTTCGTCCTCGGACAGCGCGACCGGCACGAGCCGGAGGCCGCCGTGTTCGAACGGAGCGGGGGTCGTGCCGGTCTCCCCGGTCCACCCGAGCCAGGCGACGCCGTCGTAGTCGGCCATCGCCGGCGTGAGGGCGGCGACGAGACCACCGGGGCTCGTGACCCACGTCTGGCCCTCCTCCGCCTCGACCCGCTTCACCGGCAGTCGGTTGGCCACGATCACGAGCCGGGCTCCGGCCTCGCTGTCGGGAGCGGCGGGGGACGGACCGGCGTCGGTCACAGGGGGCGGCATGGGCTCCAGTAAAGCGGCCGCCGCCCCCGTCTCACAGCCGGAGGCGGCCGCTGTCGTCGACGGCGGCGGCGCTGCCGACCGCCTCGGCGGCGAGCACCGCCTCGGCCACGCCACGGTCGTCGGTGCGGGCCCAGGTGCGGGCGCCGTCGGGGGTGCGGAGGGCGGCGAGGGTGTCGGTCGGCCCGTCCTTGTCGTGCATCACCGTGTAGGCCTCGATCGTGCCCGTTCCGGCGTAGCCCTCGTCGAGCGGCGTCGAGCCGGCGGCATCGACCTCGTCCTGCACGTCGGCCCACACGAACCCGTTCGCCGGGGGCGACGTGTCGTAGAGGCCGAGGGCGTGCTTGGTGATGTAGCCGCCGTTGGCGGTGACCAGCGCCGGTCCGTCGGCACCGGCGCGCAGGACGTCGCACATCGCAGCGATCGAGTGGGTCACGTAGTTGTTGAGCGGCCCGCCGGCGAAGGGCAGCCCGCCGGTGACGGTCAGCTGGCGGTCGAGTGACAGGCCGAGCTCGGCGCACGCGATCTGCACCGCGGACGGGAAGCAGGAGTAGACGTCGACCGGGCCGACGTCGTCGACCGAGACCCCGGACAGCTCGAACAGACGCTGCCCCGCGAAACGGATCGCAGGGGAGGAGTGGAGGTCGATCCGGTTGGACACGAGCGGGGTGTCGTGGGCGTCGGTGCCGGCGAGGGGGAACACCCAGCGGTCGGTCGGGATGCCGGCCGCCTGGGCCGCGCCGACCGAGCAGACGAGGAGGGCGGCGGCCTGGTCGAGGTCCCAGTTGGAGTTGAGGGCCTTGGTGTAGGGGAACCCGACCATGCGGTTGGTCGGGGTGGCGTCACGGATCTCCTCGGCCGTCATCGGCGTCCGGAGCCACGCGTGGGGGTTGTCGACCGCCACCGCGTTGAAGCCGGCCCAGAGCTTCGAGATGCGGGACCGGTGCTCGTCGAGGCCTTCGCCGTTGGCGGCGCGGATCGCACTCTCGAAGACCGGGTAGAAGTTGATCGGCGCCTCGAGCCCGCGAGCCGCCTCGAACTCGGACGACATCGTCACGTCCGCGCCGAAGCGACGGTCGGGCTCGCCGACGTCGGGGTCGGTCAGCTTGCGGTCGACGCCCTGGGCCCGCTGCCGGCGCCGGCTCCAGATCGTCTCGCCGCCGACGATGAGGGCCGAACCGAGCTCGCCGGCCTGGATCTGGCGGGCGACCGAGTTGACCATCGCCTGCGGCGTGTTGCCGCCGTGGAACGACAGCTGCGTGGTGGCGTCGTCGGCGCCGAACGAGCGGGCCAGGAGTCGACCCGGGTCGGAGTAGCGCCAGGCGCCGTAGACGACCGACACCAGGTCGAGCGACGCCAACAGGTCCGGGGCGCCTGCGTCGTCGGCCGCCACCCGGGCTGCCTGCTCCATCAGGGCGATGGTCTCGAGGGCGTCGGCGGGGTCGTCGGGGCGCTGGCTGCACTGGCCGACGCCGACGATGACCGGGAGGTTGGGGTCGATCGACATGCGCTCAGGCTTACCCGAGACGGGCGGCAGCACCAAAAGCAGCTCGCCCCGAGAACAGATCCGACCGGCTCGACCCGATCACCCGGATCGTGTGAGCAGGACGCCGAGGAAGAGGATGACCGGGGCGGCGATCCCGCCGACGGCGCCGGTCAGCGCCATCAGCGATCGCCTCGGGGTCATCGAGTGGACGGCGGCTGCCGCACCGGCCACCACGACGAGCAGGATCTTGATGCCCAGGGTCATGTGGTAGGCCGTGGTCGACGAACCCTCGATGCTCAGCAGGTTCCAGATGCCGGTGACCCAGGTGAGGGCGTAGGCCGGCCACGCCACCCGGGCGAAGCCGTTGGCCGCCGCCTTGGTGGCCTCGGGTCCGACCGCTCGGAGGCCGGGCACCACGCCGGCGAGCACGAACTGGCCTCCGACCCAGATCGCGGCGGCCAACACGTGGAGGAAGATGCGGACCGTGTCGAGGGTGGGGGCGAGCATCAGCGGCGCAGCAGTTTGCCGAGGATGGAGCCGATCCCGCCCTTGGAGCCTCCGCCCTTGGTCAGGTCGATCACGTCGTCGACGATCGAACCGTCGCCGTCGCTGTCGAGGATCGACGCCAGGCCACCGAGCCCGGGCGACGACGCCTCGGCCGAGCGCCGCTCGTCTCCCAGCAGCGAGCCGAGCCCACCGGCGTCGAGGCCGTCGCTCCTCTTCCGATCGCCGAGGTAGCCCATCACGAGGGGAGCGAGGATCGGCAGCAGCTTGGAGATCGACCCGAGGTCGAGGCCGGTCGATCCGGCGAGGTTCTTCTCGACCGCACCCTGTTTGCCGCCGAGCACGTGGCCGAGGATCTTGGCGCCGTCGCCGCCGTCCGAACCGAGCAGTCCGCCGAGCTGACCGAACACCGAGCCGGAGTGGTCGTCGAGGGCACCCGAGAGGGCATCCGCTCCCGCCGGGCTGGCGGCGTTGCTCGCCATGCCACCGAGGATGGCGGGCAGGGCCTGCTCGATCGCCGAGCGGGTGGCGCCCTGGTCGGACCCGAGCGACGAGGCGATCTGTGCGACGCCTCCGTCCCCGAGTCGTCCGATCAGATCGTCGAGCATGCGGTTCGCCATCGGATTCGCCCTTCGTAGCGGTGGTGCAGCGGTGGTCGCTGCGGTCTGGAGCGGAGCCTACAACGCCGGATCTGCGCGACATCCACACACCACGCTCGGTGCTTGCTACGCTACGCAGCGGGTGGAGTTGGTGCCGAGAGGTGTGCTCGTGCTTCCAACCCCAGTGTTCGCGGCGACATGGTCGGCTGCCGCGCGACGACTCGTGTTCGTGCTGCTCGGCTCGACGCTCGTGTTGTTCCTCGCAGGAACGGCGATGGCGGCGGTCGACGGGCCGCGGCCCGATGTCGCCCAGGTCTTCCCCGGCGAGGTCTGGGACGTCGACGATCTGCCCGACGTCTCGGTGACCGTCGCCGGCATCGACCCGACCGACGCCCGCGTCGACCTCGCAGCCCTGCCGGCCATCGAACAGCTCGACGGTGTCACCCATGTCGCCACCCGGATCGACAGCACCGGCCGCCTCTCGATCGACATCGTCCTCGCCGACGACGCACCCGTCGGCGCCGTCGATCGGGTGGAGCGCACGATCGCCGCCGTCCTCCCCGACGCCGACCTCGCCGTCGGTGGCCGGCTGCCCGCCGACCGGGCGCTGCTCGACGGCATCAATCGCGGCCTCGTCGTCGCCGTCGGACCGGTCGTCGCCCTCGTCGCCGTGCTGATCGCCGCTGCCTTCGGCTGGCGGGCCGGGCTCGCCATCGGGCTCGCCGTCACCCTGTCGACCACC
>JBPEXC010000222.1:0-5185 GCA_052032035.1 Acidimicrobiales bacterium
TCGTAGTGGTCGGCGCCGGCGACCTCGTCCCAGTTGAGGACCACCCGGCGACGTTCCTGGCGGGTGGAGCGCAGGAAGCTCGGGGCATCCAGGGTGGGACCGAGGTCGACCGCCTCGTGGATCCGGATCGAGTCTGCGGTGAGGCGGCGCAGCTCGCCGGGCAGCTGGATCCGCACGTAGCGGCCCGTGCGGTCGATCTCGAGGTCGCTCCAGCGGCCGATCGCCGGGGTGTCGAAGGTGCTGACGCCGGCCTGGGCCCGGGTGGCGTCGGGGTCGGTCGAGGTGAACGGCGTGTCGGACACGAACACCAAGCCGTCGCTCAGCCCGTTGTAGTTGCCGACGGCCCGTTCGAACAGCCGGATCGTGCCGATGTCGTACACCGCTCCCAGGTCGATCTCGAGCCACGGGTCGTCCTCGAGCAGGGTCTCGGCGAACTGGGCCCGCACCCCGTCGTGGTGGGTGTGACCGGCGAGGTGGCCGTCGACCGCGCACTGCGGTCCGAACGACGCCCGGGTCGACGACGCCGAGGTGGCGGCGCCCGCCGCGAGGTCCGGGCCGAGCTCGGGGACCGGGGCCGCGTCGAACACGGCGAACCCGCCGACCCAGCCCGATCCGGCCCGGCTCAGATCGCCTCCCAGCCACAGGCGGCCGTTCTCCGAGCCGTGGATCGCCCACACCCCGGCCGAGGCGCCCATGTCGAGCAGGAACTCCGGGATGTCGGCACCGGTGGCGGCGTCGAACGCCGAGGCCCAGATCGCCGGTCGTTGGGTGTCGAGCCCGAGGGCCTCGACGTTGTAGGCCCGCCACTCGTTGCTGGGGTTGGTCGTGATCGAGCGGGTGTCGTAGGCGTGGTTGGACCAGTAGTGGCCACCCGCGTAGAGGCGGTCGCCGACGATCTCGGCCGCCTGGAAGTCACCGCCGCCGAACGACGTGATGTAGAAGCCGACCCGGCTGAGGTCGGTGGCGTCGAGCACCTCGAGCAGGTGCGACTCGCGGGCGACGTAGACCCGGTCGCCGTAGGTGGCGATGTCGAACACGTTCTGCTTGCAGCAGTTCGGCATCCCGGCCGGCGTGCCCTGGGCCACGCCGGGCACCAACGCACCCGAAAGGGCGTCGAGGGTGGCGAACCAGCGGTGCGCCTCGCCGTTGATCACCTCGAAGTAGCCACCGACGTAGAGGCGGGATCGATCGGGGGAGTGCTCGAGCGTCCACACCCGAGCGCCGGACACGACGGCGCCGAAGGCGGGATCGGGGGAGGCGTCGCCGAGCGAGAGCTTGGCCAGTCGGGGAGTGAGCTGATCGCCGGCGTAGAGGAAGTTGCCGCCGACGTAGACGCTGTCGTGGGCGAGTTCGATGTCCATGACGACGGCGTCGCCGTCGTCCCACCGCAGGTCGGGCAACCAGCCGGTGCGCAGCGCGCCGGTCGTCGGGTCCACCGCGGCGAGCGGGCCGGTCGTCACGCCGCCGACCGAGGTGAACTCGCCGCCGACGAAGAGTCGGTTGCCGTCGGTGGCGACGGTGAACGCCGGCCCGTCGAGCTGGGGAGCGAAGCCGGGCAGGTGGATGCCGGTGTCGGCGTCGAACGCGGCCAGGTAGGGCTGGTCGATCAGCGGGCGGCCCCAGCCGTCGGTCACGTGGCCGAAGCGGCCGGCGACGTAGACGACGCCGTCGAGTTCGGCGAAGTCGAACACCAGCGAGTTGAACTCGACGGTCTGCGAGGGGAGCAGCGTCGCCACGCCCCAGTCGGTGACGGGCTCGGGCGACACCTCCCAGCCGTCGGGCAGGTCGCCGACGCCAGGTGCCCCCTGGGCTGCCGCCGGCGTGTCGACCGTCGGCGAGAGCACGGCGGCCAGCGACAGGGTGAGGGCGAGCGCGACGGCGCCGACACCTTGGAACGGTCGCCGCCTGGCTGCTCGCTCACCGGTGAGCGTTCCGATCTTCGACATGACGATTCGAACGTAGGGCCTGGTCAGAGCGGTCCACATGGGTCGGCGGACCCCGAGTTCAGGGAACTCCTCCCCGCCCCGCTAGGCTCCTCCGGACCGACAAAGCGACAAAATTGTCTGGTTTTTCGACAAACCCGATTGACTTTGTCGGCTTTCCACCTAGGGTGGTCGACATGTCCTCCGTCGCCGCCGACGATCTCAAGCGCTCCAGCCAGCACCTGCGGGGCACGATCGGCGACGAGCTCGCCGAAGACACCAACGCGTTCGGTGCCGAGGCCCTGCAGCTGCTCAAGTTCCACGGCGTCTACCAGCAGGACGACCGGGATCGCCGCCGTGAGCTGACCCAGGCCAAGCAGGAGCTCGCCTACTCCTGCATGGTGCGGGCGTCGGTCCCGGGCGGCGTGCTCACCGCGGCCCAGTGGGCCGGCATCGACGACCTGGCCGACGAGTTCGCCGACGGGGCGCTCCGGCTGACCACCCGCCAGGGTGTGCAGTACCACTTCGTGCACAAGGGTGAGCTGCGGGCGTTGATCGCCGGGCTCAACCGTCGTCTCGTGTCGACCTATGCCGCCTGCGGCGACGTGGTCCGCAACGTGATGGCGACCACCGCCCCCTACCTCGAACGCGACCACGAGCGGGTCCGTTCCCTGGCCCGGGCCCTCGACACCCGCTTCGCGCCCCAGTCCAATGCGTATTGGGAGCTGTGGGTCGACGGCGAGCGTGCCGTCAGCGCCACCCCGGCGCCCGTCACCGGTGGCGGCGACGACGTCGAACCGCTCTACGGCACCACCTACCTGCCCCGGAAGTTCAAGATCGGTATCGCCCTGCCCGGCGACAACTCGGTCGACATCTACTCCCACGACGTCGGCATCGTCCCGCTGGGGGAGGGGGCCGTGATCCTCGCCGGCGGCGGCCTCGGCCGCAGCCACAACGACCCCACAACCTTCCCCCGTCTCGCCGACCCCGTCGCCTGGGTCCCCGACGATCGGGTGGCCGACGTGGTCGAGGCGATCATCACCGTGCACCGCGACTTCGGCAACCGCGACGACCGCAAGCACGCCCGTCTGAAGTACGTGCTCGAGGACCGTGGCGTCGAGTGGCTCCGTTCCGAGATCGAGCAGCGGGCAGACATCGAGCTCGACGACGTGCCCGAGCTGCCGTCGTGGGGTTCGCCCCGCGACCACCTCGGCTGGCACGCCCAGACCCCGGGCTCCGACGGCGCCGAGCAGTGGTTCCTCGGCCTGGCGGTCCCCACCGGCCGCCTCGTGGATGCCGACGGGATCCGCCGCCGCACCGCCGTGCGCGCCATCCTCGACACCTACGCCGACGAGATCCGGCTCACGCCCCACCAGGACCTGTTGCTGTGTGGCATCTCGACCGCCGACAAGGAGGCCGTCGAGGCGATCCTCGCCGAACACAACGTGCCGATGGCGTCGCAGCTGAAGCTGACGGTGCTGTCGTCGATGGCGTGCCCGGCCCTGCCGACCTGCGGCCAGGCCCTCGGTGAGGCCGAGCGGGTCCTGCCCGAACTCACCGAGATGCTCGACGGCCTGCTCGAACAGCGCGACCTCGCCGAGGTCCGCATCGAGACCCGGATGACCGGTTGCCCCAACGGGTGCGCCCGTCCCTACGTCGCCGAACTCGGGGTCGTCGGACGCACCAAGACCAGCTACGACCTGTGGCTCGGCGGCGACCCGGTGGGCACCCGCCTGGCCACCCAGGCCATCGAGGCCGTGCCGTTCCGCAAGCTCGGCGACGCCCTCGGGCCGATCCTCGACCGCTTCGCCGCCGACCGCTCGAGCGACGAAGCGTTCGGCGACTGGGTCGACCGGGTCGGTGTCGACGCCGCCATCGCAGACGCCCCCACCTTCCGGGTGCCGGGCAAGAAGGACTGATCATGACGACGCTCGACACCCTCGGGGCCCCGTCGGCCCGCCAGAACCTGCCGGCGGCCACCGCCGCCAAGGTCGCAGCGTCGGAGCAGGCGATCGCCGCCTTCGTCGCCACCCACGGCGAGGGCGCCACGCTGCTGTGCAGCGGCCAGGACGCCGTGATGGTCGATCTGGTGCTCGGGGTCGCCCCGGGGCTCGAGGTGACCTTCATCGACACCGGCTACCACTTCCCGGAGACGATCGAGACGATGCTCTCGATCGTCGAGCGGTACCGACCGAAGCTGCGGGTGGTCAACCCGTGGCGCCACCTCTCGGGCGTCGGCAAGCCGGGCTTCTGCTGCTCGGATCACAAGGTCGAGCAGCTCGACCTCGCCCTCGACGGCCGCAGCGCCTGGATGAGCGGTATCCGACGGGCCGACGGCGAGGCCAGAGCCGACGCCGCGCTCCACGAGACCGATCGCCGAGGGCTGGCCAAGCTCAACCCGATCGTCGAGTGGGACGACGACGACGTCCTCGCCTTCGAGGTGAGTCAGGACATCATCATCAACCCGCTGCGGGCCAAGGGCTATCCGTCGATCGGGTGCAAGCCCTGCACGTCGCCCTCGACCAACGGCCGGGACGGTCGCTGGGCCGGCTCGGGCAAGTCGGAGTGCGGCATCCACCTCTGATCGAGGTCCTGGGTCTCGAGGCTGGATGCGGGCCGCGTCCGTGACGGCGGCTCGAGGCCGGTCCAGGCGTCGTTGCCGCTGAGCACGGCGTCGAGCCACGACTCGTACCAGCTCAACACGTCCGGGTGTCCGACGGTGGTCGTCGTGCCGTCGGGGTCGACGTAGGACAGCCGCCCACGGTGCTCGCCCCGCAGGCCGAGCACGACTGCGCCCTCCTCCGAGCCGACCTGGGCACGCCCCGGTCGGCGGGCGATGACCACCCCGCCGCCGCGCAGCTCGACGCGGTCGTCGAGCAGGACGAGGCCGCCGAAGGGGCCGGCGCCGCCGTTGCCGAGCTGGGTCAGGAACCCTCGGAACGGCCCGGGCAGGGTGGCGCCGAGGCGTCGCTCGAGGGCTCGCACGTCGTCGTCGCAGGCCCGGGGCAGCAGGTGGAAGTCGTGTCGGTAGCTGCCGGGCGCGGTCAGCCCCGACCGGTGGATCCGGTGGAGCTTGGTCGAGATGCGGAGCAGGAGCGTGTCGAGCGTGGAGTCCATGATCGATCGGGATGCGGAGAGGGCCGTCATGGTCTGATCGACGCGCTCGGCGGCCGCCTTGAGCAGCCGACGGCCTCTAGCCTCGGGTCATGAGCAGCGCCGGGATCGAGATCGTGCCCGTGGGGCTCCGCGTCGAGGGGCGGCGC
>JBPEXC010000223.1:0-8148 GCA_052032035.1 Acidimicrobiales bacterium
TGCAGGACGCGGTCGACCTGCGTCCTGCTGTAGCCCCGGAGCTCCTCGTCGAAACGGATCTTGGGGAGCTTGCGGAGCACCTGGAACCTGTCGGACTGACCACTCATGCGGCAAGGCTACCGCTGGAGGTCACGCCGGACGCGGAGCCCCCGAGGCTGGGTGGCCGCTCCGCCGACCGGGGTCAGTCGTAGCCGCGCTCCTCGAGGCGGCGACGGTCGTCGCCGCTCACCTCGACACCCCTCGGGGTGAGCAGGAAGACTCCCGATGCGAGCTTCTCCATCGAGCCGCCGAGGGCGTAACAGACGCCGCTGGCGAAGTCGATCAGGCGGCGCGAAAGGTCGCGGTCGAGGGCTCGGATGTTCATGACGACCGGCACGGCCTTCTTGAATTCGTCGGCGAGGATCTTGGCGTCGCCGAACGACTGCGGGCTGACCGACTTCGGCTTGGTGTGCTGGATGGCGCGTGGACGCACGGTCGGACCTTCCGAGTTGGTGTCGAGGCGGCGCACGACGATCTCGTCGTCGCCGCTGTCGGCGTCGTCACCACCCACGTCGTCGCCGGTGGGGACCGGGCGGAGGGGGCGGACTGCGCCCACGGCGCTCGGCTGGTCGTTGGTGCGAGCGGGGGCGGGCGCCGCAGCGGCACGAGGGCTGGCGGCACGAGGGCTGGCGGCCGCCCGGGCGGGGGCGCTGGTGGCCATGCGACGAGGAGCGCCGACGCCGCCGTCGACCGGCTCGTCGTCGACCGCGACGGGCTCGTCGACGTAGCCGTCGTCGAGATAGCGGTCCTCGTATTCCTCGTCGGGCCCCAACCCGAGGTAGACCTTGACGTTCTTGAACATCGACATCTGCGCTCCTCGTGCTCGATCGTAGTGTGACACGGACCCGGTACCGATCTCGCGCATGCGGCGAGCGCCGAACCGGTCAGCGCCGGCCGAACAGGTCGGTGCCGATCCGCACCATCGTCGAGCCCTCGGCCACCGCCGCCTCCAGGTCGCGACTCATGCCCATCGAGCACACCTCGAGGCCGAAACGGTCGACGAAGGCCCGGGTGGCGGCGAACGTCGGCCGCGGGTCGACGGCGGCATCGGTCGGCCCGACGGTCATCGCCCCGAGCACCTGCAACCCGGCGGCGTCGGCCCGCTCGACCAGGCCGGCCGCGGCGTCGAGGTCGCAGCCCGCCTTCCCCTCGCCCTCCCCGGGCGGGCGGATCTGGATCAGGACGTTCGCTCCGGGGTCGCGCCGGGCGATCTCGGTGACGAGGGCGTCACGGTCGACCGTCTGCCAGCACCACACCCGGCCGGCCAGCTTCTTGACCTTGTTGCGCTGCAGGCCCCCGATCATGTGCCAGCGTGCGCCGGTGTCGGCGAGGTCCGCTGCCTTGGCCTCGAGCTCCTGGGCGTAGTTCTCACCGAGGTCGATCAGACCGAGGGCGACGGCAGCCCGGGCCACCTCTGCGCCCCTCGTCTTGGTGACCGCCAACAGGGTCACCTCATCGGCCCGGCCGGTGGCGGCGAGTCGGGCCCGCACCGCCGCCAAGCGCTCGGGTAGCGCGTCGACCGATCCCTCGTCGGCGTCGCCGTGGCCTGCCGTCGGGCGTCCGTCGCTCGCGTTCGCGTCGCTCATCGGGCCGCCTCGAGCCATGCGACGGTCGCCTGTCGGCCGCGATCGGTGCGGGTGCGGTGGGAGTAGAACCTGGGGTCGCTGGTGCAGGTCGACCGCTCGGGCGCCGGCCACCCGGCGGCGACGCAGGCGGCGGCGACGGCGGCCGGCATGTCGAGCGCCGGGGTACCGGCCGCGGTGCGGGCACGCACGGTCGGGCCGTAGCGGGCAGCCACCACGTCGAGGTCGTCGCCGCCGAACTCGTAGGCGGCCGGATGGATGCACGGTCCGAGCACCGCGGCGACGGGAGCGGCCCCCAGTCCTCGGAGCCGGTCGGCGGCGGCTTCGATCACGCCGGCGACCAGTCCCCGCCAGCCGGCGTGGACCGTCGCCACGGCGCGATCGCCGACGAGGACGACCGGCGCGCAGTCGGCGGTGAGCACCGAGATGGGCGCGTCGTCGACATCGGTGACCGCTGCGTCGGCCGACGTGCCGGCGGACTCGCCGGCACGGGTCACGGTGACGACCTCGGCGCCGTGCACCTGTCGGAGCCACGTCCACGGTGCGGGATGCAGCCCGTGGCGGCGGGCGTCGGTGACCCGATCGAGCCCGAAGTCGCCATCGGCGCGCTCGGTGGCGACGACGCGAGCGCGTCGATCGCCGAGGTCGAAGGTGAGGTCGAGGTGGGGCACGCCGGCGCCCCGGCCGCTACTTCAGGAACGACGGGACGTCGAAGCCGTCGTCGTCCTCGTCGCCGAACAGGTCCGAGGTCGACGAGCGGGGACGAGGATCGTCCTCGTCGTCGTCGACGAGGAGGTCGTCGAGCGTGTCGCCGATGGGCGGGGTCGCTGCGGCGGCCGCCGCAGCGGCGCCCTCGACGCCCTGGGCGTCGTCGTTGTCCCAGCGGTCGAAGCCGGCGGCGATGACGGTCACCTTGATCTCGTCGCCCATGTTCTCGTCGACGACCGTGCCGAAGATGATGTTGGCGTCGGGGTGGGCCACGTCGTGGATGATCTCGGCGGCCTCGTTCACCTCGAACAGGCCGAGCTCGCTCGAGCCGGCGATCGACAGCAGGATGCCGCGGGCCCCCTCGATCGACGACTCGAGGAGGGGGCTGGCGATCGCGGCACGGGCGGCGTGGAGGGCGCGCCCCTCGCCGTTGCCGGCGCCGATGCCCATCAGGGCGCTGCCGGCGTCGTGCATGATCATGCGCACGTCGGCGAAGTCGGTGTTGATCAGGCCGGGCGTGGTGATCAGGTCGGTGATGCCGGCCACGCCGGACAGGAGGATCTCGTCGGCCATCCGGAACGCCGTGACCATCGTCGTCTTCTCGTCCGCGATCGACAGCAGCCGGTCGTTGGGGATGACGATCTGGGTGTCGACCTTCTCCTTCAGACGGGTGATGCCGGCGTCGGCCTGAGCGGCCCGGCGACGGCCCTCGAACCCGAACGGGCGGGTGACGACAGCGATGGTGAGGGCGCCCTGACTCTTCGCCACCTCGGCGATCACCGGGGCGGCGCCGGTGCCGGTGCCGCCACCCTCGCCGGCGGTGATGAACACCATGTCGGCACCGTCGAGCGCCGCTGCGATCTCGTCGCGGTGGTCCTCGGCGGCCTGGGCACCGATCGCGGGGTCCGAGCCGGCGCCGAGCCCACGGGTGAGCTCACGGCCGACGTGGATCTTGGTCTCGGCGTCGTTCATCAACAGCGCCTGGGCGTCGGTGTTGACGGCGATGAACTCGACGCCCCGCAGCCCCGCCTCGATCATGCGGTTGATGGCGTTGCAGCCGCCGCCACCGACACCGACGACCTTGATGACGGCGACATAGTTCTGGGTGCTGCTCATGAGATTCCTGTTCGTTGCCGCCGCATGGTGGTTCGCGGGCTGGTGGTTCGCGGAAACCGGACTGGCGTATGGGCTCGATCGTGCGCAGCGACGATACTGCCGTCGCGGCACGATCGACCAGTGTGCCCGGTCGGTTGCAGGTTTGCGTCGATACCGCCCCGGGGCGGTGGGGGGAGTCGGCTCATGTGGTGCAGGCCGCCAGGTCGGCGATGGCGGCGCCGACCTCGCCGTCGGCGGAGATCCGGGTCAGAGCGGTGGCCGACGGCACCCGCACGTCGAGCTCGTAGAGACAGCGGAGGTCGACGGTGTCGAGCATGGTCTGCAACGACACGAGTTTGGCGTCGGCCGAGTCCATGCGACCGAACCGCACCCGACCGCCGGTGGTCAGGTCGATGTACAGCTGGTCGTCGTCGACGATCACCTGCTCGATGCGGGCGGTGAGCGCCGGCGACAGCCGCTGCTGGAGTTCGAGGATCCAGCGCGTCTCGCGCGGGGCCGCGGTGCCGAGCTCGCCCGACGCGGTGATCCCGGCGACGACGAGCCAGGTCGGGTCGATGTCGGCGTCGGCGGCGACGGCGAGCTGCCGCCCGGTCTCGTCGACCAGGATCCGCTCCCCCGTCGCGGTGCGCAGCGCCAGCTGCGGCGTGCGTTCGGCCACGGTCAGGACCACCGTGCCGTCGAGGCGACGGTCGACCCCGGCGGCGAGGACCCAGGGCTGGGCCATCACCCCGTCGATCGCAGCGTCGACGTCGACCTCGAGCAGGGGCTCGCCGGTCGTGATCGAACTCTCGGCCACGAGGATGGCGGGGTCGCTGCGCTCGGCTCCCTCGACGACGACCTGGTCGACGTCGAGCCACGAACTGTCGACGACCACGAGGAGCCCGACCCCGAGCGCGGTGACGGCGAGCAGGCCGACGAGGGTCCGGAGCCGACGCCGGCCCTCGTTCCGCATCACCTCGATCCGGCGGGCCCGCAGTCGCGGATCGACGACCACCCGGTCGGACGATCGCTCGGCCTGGTCGCTGCGCCGGCGGTTCGGGGTGGCCTCGTCGCGGGCGACCGGGTCGGCGATGATCGTGATCCCGTCACGGGCGGTCGGGTCGTCGGCGTGGCGGCGCAGGTGGCGATGGTCCGAGCCCGGGGCGTCGGAGCGCCGGCGCGGCGTCGCCGGTCGACGGTCGCGGGTCGAGCGGTCGGGGGTACGAGAACGGGTCATGGGGCTCCGTCGTCCGGGACGTCACGATCGAAGCCGATCAGACGGTTCTCCGGGTGGAGGGTGACGCCGAAGCGCTGACGCACCTCGGCTCGGACATGATGGATCAGGGCGGCGACGTCGTCACCCGAACCCTCGGGGTCGGCCTGGATGAAGTTGGCGTGTTTCGTCGACACCTCGGCGGTGCCGATGCGGTGGCCCTTCAGGCCGGCGGCGTCGATCAGGCGGCCGGCGGAATCGCCCTCGGGATTGGTGAACACGCTGCCGGCGTTCGCTCCCCCGGGCTGGTTGGCCCGCCGCCATCGCACGATCTCGGCGAGTTCCGCCTCGGCGGCCTCGCGGTCGCCGACGGCGAGAGCGAACCGGGCGAACAGGACGACCTCGTCGGCGCCGAGGTTCGACGTGCGGTAGCCGAGGCCGAGGTCGGCGGCCGACCGGGCGACCGGCCCGCCGTGGCGCAGACCGAACACGCTCACCTCGGCGAGGGAGGCGGCGATGTCGCTGCCGTGGCCACCGGCGTTCATCCGCACCGCGCCGCCGACGGATCCGGGCACGCCCACCGCCCACTCGAAGCCGGTGAGCCCGGCCTGTGCGGTACGTCGAGCAACCACTGGCAGCAGGGCGCCACCCCCGGCGACCACGCTGGTGCCGTCGATCGTGATCTCGGCGAAGCCCTCGGGGTCGAGGTGCACGACGACGCCGTCGAACCCGGCGTCGGCGACGAGCAGGTTGGAGCCTCGACCGACGACGAGGGTGGCGGCGCCGGTCTCGGCCACCACCCGATGGACCGCCTCGAGCTCGGCCTGGGAACGGGCGTGGACGAGCACGGCGGCCGGTCCGCCGACGCGGTAGGTCGTCCACGGCGCGAGCGGCGCCTCGACCGCGACCGCGCCGGGGCGGTCGAGCGCGTCGACGAGGGCACCGACGGCGGCGATGGTGGCGTCGCTGCGGGTCAACGGTCGGTGAGCAGGTCGAGGAGCCGGTCGGGAACGGTGGTGAGGTCGCCGGCGCCGAGACTGAGGCACAGGTCGCCGGGTCGGAGTTCGGCGGCCACCGCCTCGGCGAGGTCGGCGAGCGACTCGACGTAGCGCACGTCGGCGTCGGGATGGGCGCTGCGCACGTCGTCGGCGATCAGCTCGCCGGTGATGCCGGCGCGGGGCGCCTCGCCGGCGCTGTAGATCCCGGTGACGAAGAGGACGTCGGCGTCGACGAAGGCGTCGGTGAAGGTCGACCACAGCTGCGCGGTCCGGGAGTAGCGGTGGGGCTGGAACAGGGCGACGAGACGTTCGGGGCCGAGACTGCGAGCCGCGGCGAGCGCTGCCGCCACCTCGGTCGGGAGGTGGGCATAGTCGTCGACGAGACGGACGCCGGCGGCCTCGCCTCTCGACTCGAATCGACGGCCGACGCCACCGAAGCCGCTGAGAGCGGCTGCGACCGCCGGGAGCTCCGCGCCGAGGGCCACCGCCATCGCCACGGCGGCGGCGGCGTTGCGGGCGTTGTGCATGCCGGGCTGTCCGAGGGACACGTGGGCGGTGCCGGCCGGGCCGGCGAGGTCGAACTCGATGCCGACCGGGGTGGGCAGGGGGTCGACGATGCGCCACGTCGCATCGGCGGCGGTGCCGTAGGTGACGATCGAGTCGTCACGTCGCTGCGGGTCGACCCGTTCGAGGAGGGCCGCCACCCCGGGATCGTCGACGCAGAGCACCTTCGGCCCGGGGGCCTGCCCGACGAAGCGGTCGAACGCATCGCGCAGGCCGTCGAAGCCGCCGTAGTGCTCGAGGTGGTCGGGTTCGACGTTGGTGACGACGATGGCGTCGGACACGAGTTCGACGAAGGTGCCGTCGCTCTCGTCGGCCTCGACGACCAGCAGCGCTCCGTCGCCGACGGCGGCGCCGCGGTCGAGATCGAGCAGGTCGCCGCCGACGATGAAGCTCGGCGCCAGATCGGCCGCCCGCAGCGCGATCGTCAGCATCGCCGAGGTGGTGGTCTTGCCGTGGGTCCCGGCCACCGACACCGTGCGCCACGCCTCGGTGACGGCGCGCAACAGTTCCGCGCGACGCAGCACCGGCAGGCCGAGCTCGCGGGCGGCGACGACCTCGGGGTTGGTGTCGGGGATGGCGGTGGAGATCGCGACGATCTCCGCGTCGCCGAGCTGGTCGGCGGCGTGGCCGACGTGGGTGACGGCGCCGGCCTCGGCCAAGCGCTGCAGCGGCGCCGAGGCGGTCTGGTCGGACCCGGACACACGGTGCCCGGTGCCGAGCAGGATCTCGGCGATCGCGCTCATGCCGCTGCCGCCGAGTCCCACGATGTGGACCGAACGTGGGCGCGACAGGTCGACCTCGGGACGATCGGTCATGCGTCGCCTCCCTGGGCGAGGAGCAGTCGAGCCACGGCGTGGGCGGCGTCGGGACGAGCCACCGACCGGGCGGCGGTCGCCTTGGCGGCGAGCAGGTCGCGATCGGCCAACCACGGGGTGAGCAGGCGGTCGAGCAGGGCGGCGTCGACGTCGCCGTCGTCGACCACGACGGCCGCTCCCGCGGCCGCCAGTTCGGCGGCGTTGGCTCGCTGGGCGTCGCGGGGAGCGAATGGGCCGGGCACGAGCACCGACGGCAGGCCGGCGAGGGCCAGTTCGGCGGTCGTCGAGGCGCCCGAGCGGCAGATCGCCACGTCGGCCGCCACCTGCAGGGCCGCCATCCGGTGTTCGTACTCGACGACCCGGTAGTCGATCGCTGCGTCGGCGAAGCGAGCGGGCAGGTCGGCGAAGTCGGGGAAGTCGCGCTTGCCGACCACGTGGTGGACGGCGAGATCGCCGCGGTCGCGCCAACGGTCGGCGAGCTCGGCGACGGCGTCGTTGATCCGGCGGGCACCGAGCGACCCGGCCCAGACGGCCACGACGAGGCGGTCGGCGTCGAGGTCGAGTTCGGCCCGGGCAGCCGCCCGGTCGGCGTCGGCGACGGCGGCGACCACCGGCAACCGGATCGGGTTGCCGGTCAGCTCCCCCTTGGGGAGATCGGTGTCGGGATAGGGCAGGGCGCACACGGCGGCCACCCGGCCGAACAGCCGGTTGACGGCCGACGCTCGCGCGTTCTGCTCCGACACCACGATCGGCACCCGGAGCACGAGCGCCGCCAGCGACGCCGCGAACGCGGCGTAGCCGCCGAGGCAGAGCACGGCGGCGGGGCGACGGCGGCGCACGATCCTGAGCGCCGTGCCCACACCGCGGACCAGACCCCAGACCGCGCCGACGTTGTCGCGCACGGCGTCGGGCGAGAACGACCGTCGGATCCCTCGTCCGGGGAGCAGATCGATGCCGAACCCGGCGTCGGGCACGAGCTCGCCCTCGCTCCCCCGCTCCGCGCCGACGAAGTGGATGTCGCTCGCGTCGACGCCGAGGTCGACGAGGGCCTGGGCGGTGGCGATGCCGGGGTTGGTGTGGCCGGCGGTGCCGCCGCCGGTGATCAGGAAGCCGCTCACCCGGTCGACCCCGCC
>JBPEXC010000224.1:0-4157 GCA_052032035.1 Acidimicrobiales bacterium
GGCGGCCGAGGCCGAGACCCGGCGGGCGCGATCGGCCCGCTCGGGGCGGGCGCTGCGGGCGAGCGGCAGCCAGCCCAAGGTGCTGACCGACGCCAAGAAGCAGAAGGCCGAGAACTCGCTCGGCCGGCTCGCCGGCGGCCACGAGCGTCGGATGGCCGACGCTCGCGACGACCTCGCCGCCGCACGCCAGGCCGCCCGTCGCCCCGAGCGGGTGCGGTTCCGGCTCGACGGCGACGCCCTGCCGTCGTCGGCCGTGCCCGAGGGCCGCACGGTCGTCGCCATCGACCGCGCCCCGCTGCCGGGTGGTCGCTCGGTCAGCGTCGAGATCGTCGGCCCGCGGCGTGTCGCCGTCGTGGGGGCCAACGGGTCGGGCAAGACGACGCTGGTCCGACAGATCGCCGCCGCGGCGACGGTGCCGGTCGGCCTGCTCCCGCAGCGGCTCGAGGTGCTCGACGACGCCGAGACCGTGGCCGACCACGTGCGCCGGCGGGCGCCCACCCTCGACGACAACGACGTGCGGGCCCGCCTGGCTCGGTTCCTGTTCCGCGGCGACGAGGTGGAGCGCGTCGTCGGCTCGCTGTCGGGCGGGGAACGGTTCCGGGTGGCGCTCGCCGGGGTGCTCGCCGCCGACCCGACACCGCAACTCGTCGTGCTCGACGAGCCGACCAACAACCTCGACCTTGCGACGATCGAGGTGCTCGGCGACGCCCTCGTCGGCTACGCCGGGGCCCTCGTGGCGGTGAGCCACGACCCGGCCTTCCTGGCCGAGTTGGCGCCCGACGTCACCGTCGACCTCGATCGCGTCTGAGGGCCCGTCGGGCCTCAGGCCTGGTCGCGCAGCTCCCGGCGCAGGATCTTGCCCGACGCCGACTTCGGGATCGACTCGATGAGGGACAGCTCGCCCAGGTGCTTGTAGTGGGCGACCTGGCCGTTCACGAACTCGCGCACCTCGTCCGCGGTGGCGTCCACACCCGGCTTCAGGGTGATGAAGCCGATCGGGATCTCGCCGGCCTCGTCGTCGGGCTTGCCGATGACGGCGGCGTCGGCGACGGCCGGGTGGGTGAGGAGCAGTCCCTCGAGCTCGGCCGGCGGCACCTGGAAGCCCTTGAACTTGATGAGCTCCTTGAGGCGGTCGGCGATGAAGAGGTGGCCGTCGGCGTCGATGCGGCCGAGGTCGCCGGTGCGGAGCCAGCCGTCGTCGGTGATCGTCGCCTTGGTGGCGGCCTCGTTGTTGAGGTAGCCGGCCATCACCTGCGGGCCGCGGACCCACACCTCGCCCTCGGCGTCGACACCGAGGTGCTCGAGGGTCTCGGGGTCGACGATCGCGGTCTCGGTGTTGGGCACGGTCACACCGACCGAGCCGAGCTTGGTCTGTCCCGGCGGGGTGGTGTGCGACACCGGCGACAGCTCGGTCATGCCGTAGCCCTGGGCGACCTCGGTGTCGAGACGGCCGGCGGCCTCGGCGGCCAGCTCGGCCGACAGGGGCGCGGCGCCCGACATCATGTAGCGGAGCTTGGTGAGGTCGTAGTTGTCGACGATCGGGTGCTTGGCCAGGCCGAGCACGATCGGGGGAGCGAGGAACGACACGGTCACGCCCTGTTCCTGGTGCATCGTCAGGAACTGCTCGAGGTCGAAGCGGGGCAGCATCACGAGGGTGCCGCCGTTGGAGAGGGTGCCGTTCATCAGCACGTTCATGCCGTAGATGTGGAAGAACGGCAGCACCGCGTCGACGACGTCGTCCTCGCCGTCGAAGATGCCGACGCCGGTCATCTGGCAGAGGTTGGCCACCAGGTTGCCGTGGGTGAGCATCACGCCCTTCGAGAGGCCGGTGGTGCCCGAGGAGTAGGGGAGGGCGACGAGGTCGGAGGCCTCGACCGGCACCTGCTCGGCCATCGGCTCGCCGAGGAAGTCGGCGAAGCCGAGGGTCTCGCCGTCGGTGTCGGCGCCGATCAACACGAGCTGACCGACCTCGGTGTCGGCCATCGCCGCCGAGGCCAGCTCGGCCAGGGCCGGGATGGTGAACAGGATCGTCGCACCGGAGTCGGTGAGCTGGTGGTGGATCTCGCGCTCGGTGTAGGTCGGGTTGAACGTGGTGACGATGCAGCCGGCGAGGGCGGTGCCGAGGAAGGCGACGGCGAACTCGGGGCAGTTGGGGGCGAGGAGGGCCACCACGTCGCCCTTGCCGAAGCCGCGGGCGGCGAGGCCCCCGGCGAAGCGTCGGATCTGGTCGTCGAGCTCGCCGTAGGTGAGGGTGCGACCGGTGTGACCCTCGACGAGGGCGGGCTTGTCGGCGAGACGATCGGCGTGACGCATCACGTAGGGAGTGAGCGGCAGGTCGGAGATCTCGACGTCGGGAAGGGGGCTGGTGAAGGTCATCGTCGGGCTCCTTTGGCGGCGAATCGGCCAGCCGAGGCTAGTGCCCCAGCCTGACGCTGTCAGGTCGTTCGTCACGCGATCGAGCCGACCGCGGGTTCGGCGTCCGAGCATGGCGAATCGTTCACAATCGTCTACAAAGGAGACGTGGCGACCGATTCCACCGAAGGGGGAGCGTCGGGCGGTCACCCACGCGAGCTCCGCGAGGAGCTCGCGACGCTCGCCCGCTCGCGTTCCCGATTGTCCGTACCGCTCGCCGATCTGCCGTTGCTGCGATCCCTGGCCGGCGGGCCCGACGCCGATCTCGACGCCGTGCTCGCCACGATCGAGTCGGCCCGCAGCCGTCTGACCTCCCGGGAGTCCGAGGCGATCGGGGTGCTGTTCAGTGACAGCGACGAGCGCTGGTCGGCCAACCTGAAGGAGCGGATGACCAAGGCCGGAGGCCTCGTCGGGGTGGCGAGCTACCACACCTTCCGTGATCGCAGCCGCCCCGAGGGCAGCCTCTACGACCAGCTCCTCGACGTGCTCGGCCAGGCCATCGCAGCGGGTGACCCCGCCGACGCCGTGGCTGCCGACGCGACGCCCGGCGGCATCTCGGCCGGCGACACCTCCACCGGCGAACCGGTGCCGGCCGAGGGTGTCGAGTTGGCCGAAGCCGAGGCCGAGGCCGAGCGGGTGTCGGGCGGCCGGGGGCGGGCGAAGCTGGCGCTGTTCGCCGTCGGGGTCGTCGTCCTCGCCCTCGTCGGGCTGGGCCTCCAGCGACTGACCGCCGACGAGAGTGCGGCCAACGTCGTCGAGGTCGAGGGGGAGCAGATCAACTTCGGGGCGCCGGCCGAGGGCTGCGACATCCCGATCGGCGGCACGATGAACCCGTCCGGTGTGCCGACGGCGCTCGTCAACGGCATCGTCGACGCCGTCGACCAGGTCGGTGGCATCGAGGCCACCGGCTGCCCGCTCCACTCGGTCGAGACGTGGTCGGGGCTCTACCTCCAGGAGTTCGCCGGTGGCACCGGCCCGGCCGGCTGGGTGATCGCCTCGGTCGAGGGGCTGGCCGAGGGCGCACCGATCCTGTGGTTCGAGGCCGCCCTCGTGTCGGGGCTCCGTCACAGTGTCGGCGGCGACCTCGTGGCCCTCGGTGGGGAGCCCGTCGGCAACGAGCCGTGGCAGGGCCACCCGACGATGACGCTGAGCAAGGGCGGCGTCGTGATCGCCCACGAGCTCGCGGGCCCGGCGTTCTGGGTGCCGGGACCGGCCGTCGACCTGTGGCGCGAGCAGGGCGGGCCCGACGGGGTGCTCGGCCTTCCGATGACCGACGTCAACTACATCGGCGGCGTGCCCCACCAGGACTACGAGGGAGGGTTCCTCGAGCAGCGTCCCCCGGCGCTGGTCGAGATGGAGCTGATCGACGACGACGCGCTCCAGGCCCAACTCGACGCACTGCCCCGCGTGGCGGACGGCATCCTCCGGACCTTCGACGGGACGGCGTGGTGGATCGACACCGACGGGGTGCGGCACTGGATCCCCGACGGCGACACCTGGGTGTGCCTCGGCGGCGACGACGTCGTGCTCGACATGGAGGTCGACGGCTGGGTGATCGGGGCCTTCCCCGCCGGCGCCCCCGCGAGCTGCTGACCAGGGAATATCACGCTTCCTCACACCCCGGCACCGTCGATGCTTGCCCCGCGGGGCGACGGTGCGTCACCCTCGTTTCCGGCCGGGCGCAGCGACGCCACGAGGGACGGCAGCGACGGGCGGTGACGCTGCCGCCGGTGTCGAAGCGCCCG
>JBPEXC010000225.1:0-16694 GCA_052032035.1 Acidimicrobiales bacterium
ATCGACCCGATCCGCGCGGGCCGTGGCTGCGCTGAACGTTGGGTCGATGGGGTGCCGCAGGGGGCCGTCTGGTCGACCCAATCCCCTCGACGGCGGCCGGGACGAAATTCGGTGGCGCGCCCGGGGGCCGGCGCGTAGCGTGCGGTCGGTGACGGGCTTCCGTCACCGACCGGCCAGCGAAGGAGGAAGCACGATGACTGTCGAAGCGCCTTCCCCTTGCGGTCGCGCCCTGTCACTCGGGGCCTGAGAGCGCCACCTCGGTGTGGCGGCGGCCGCTGTCATCCGACCGCACGCCGCCCGCCCCCACCGATCGTCACCGACGTCGCTGGGCGACCCAGGCGGGCACCCGACCCGAGGTGTCACCCACCATGAACGACGCGTCCCCGCGTCCCCGTCCCACCTGGCTCGTCGACGAGCCGTTCACCGACGTCGAGCTCGGCGTCCTCAAACAGGGCAAGGAGGCCCAGGTCGACCTCGTCGAACGCACCGGCGTCGACGGCCGATCCTGTCTCGTCGCCCGGAAGCGCTACCTGCCCCGACAGGTGAAGGAGAAAGGCGCCCTCGAAGCGCTCGGCGTGCAGCGGGCGTCGACGTTCCGCCACGACGTCCAGTACCGAGAGGGCCGGCAGTTCCGCAAGAGTCGCGATCGTCGAGCGGTGGAGCTCGGCACCACCTACGGCAAGCGACTGATGCAGGACCGCTGGACCGGCCACGAGCACGAGGTGATGGGCACCCTCTGGGCCGCCGGGCTCCAGGTGCCCTACCCGCTCGACTACGGCGAGGACGTCTTCGAACTCGAGTACGTCGGCGGACGCGGCGCCGCCGCGCCGCAGCTCCACGCCGCCCGCCTCGACGCGGATGGCCTCGCCTCGGCGTTCGACCAGTTGGTCGAGGGCCTGCGGATCATGGTGCGGGCCGGCTGGGTCCACGCCGACCTGTCGGCCTACAACCTGTTGTGGTGGGACGAACGGCTGTGGTTCATCGACTTCCCCCAGGCGGTCGACCTGGCCGCCAACCCACAGGGACTCAACCTCCTGCACCACGACGTGGACAACATCTGTGCGTGGTTCGAGCGGCGCCGTCACCCGTGCGACGCGGAGGCCGTGTTCGCCGACCTCCTCGTCGAGTTGTGACGGCGCCGGCGGTCAGCCGACGGGGATCGGTCCGAGCGACTCGTCGACGGCGAGCCCCTCGAGCACGAGCACGACCTGGCCGAGGCAGTCGATCACCGCCACGTCGTGGGCGCCACGGGCCACGTCGAGGGTCACCGACTGGCCGGGGTCGAGCACGTCGAACAGGTCGTTGGTGCCGAAGGATCGGGCGCCGGCGGGGGTGGCGGCGATCACGCACAGCGGCTCGTCGGTGGTGTTGCGCAGCGTCAGCGGCAGTACGTCGCGGTTGGGACCCACGTAGATCGCCTCGCTGAAGACCGGGTCGCCGTCGATGTCCCACCGGGCCTCGAGCCGACCCTGGGGGAGGGGTGCGCTGCCGTTGCCGTAGCAGCCGAAGAACTCGCCGTTGGTCTCACCCTGGTTGGTGCCCGACGCGATGTCGCCGGGCCCGGTGGCACCGTCGATCGACCACACGAGGTCGAAGGCGGCCCCGCGCGGCACGTTCTCGTAGACCCAGGTGAGACAGACCTGGGTGGTGGCCTCGGAGCCGGACACGATCGGGTCGACGGGGAAGCCGTCGCCATCGACCCCGAGAGCCCACACCGCGCTGTGGGCGAAGGGCTGGTCGGTGCTCGGGCCGTCGCTCTGGCGGGGCTCGCCGATCGGGAGGGGGCTGGCCGTCCGGGCCTGTTCGATGAGGGGGAGGGCGAACTCGATCGGCCGGACCCCGTTGAGGAAGCCGCCGGTGGGCACACACGAGTCGTCGCCGTCGAGGTCGCCGTCGCCGTCGGAGTCGGCGAGGAAGCGGCAGTCGACGACGGCGCCGGTGCCGGCCCCGACCTGGGTGGGGATGCCGACGATGCGGCCGTCGGCGTCGGCGGCGAGCCCGCCGCTGTTGCCGCCGGCGATGGTGGCGTCGGTCTTGATCCAGGACCGCGCGCCGCCCTCGGCGGTGTCGACGAAGCCGCTCACGGCACCGGTGGTGGCGGTGATGGTCTCGCCGCCGATCCCGGGGAAGCCGAGGATGCGGAGCTCGTCGCCGAGCTGCACGTCGGTGGCGGCGCCGATCGGCACGGTCGGGAACTGGGGGACCGCCGAGCCGTCGGTGGCCCGAGCGATGCGGATCACGGCGAGGTCGAGCTCGGGCGAGTCGGCCAGGAGGTCGGCCTCGAACGCGAGGTCGGGTGCGGCGTCGGCTCGGTCGACCACGGCGACCCCGATGGTGTCGTGGGGGCACACCGCCGACTGGGCGATCACGTGGCTGTTGGTCAACACGAGCCCGTCGCTGCTCACGATCGAGCCGCTCCCGGTGCAGACCGGGGTGCCGTCGAGCAGGAGCTGGATCTGGACGACCCGACGGGCGAGGTCCTCGGTGCTGAGGGGCAGATCGCCGGCACCGTCCTGGTCGGCACCGTCCTGCTCAGCACCGTCCTGGTCGGCACCGTTCTGATCGGCACCGTTCTGATCGAGACCGTCCTGCTCGGCGCTGGCGGCGGTGGTCGACTCGCCGATCGGGGCGGTGTCGGCGTCGGCCGTGTCGTCGCCGTCGCCGCTCAGTGTCCAGGCCAGGAAGCCGAGGGCGGCCACCAGGACGAGGGCGGCGAGCACGGTGAACACCATCGGCCCCGACCCGCCGCCGTCGGCGCCTCCCGTGGACGGGCCGCCGGGCGCGTTCGACGGCGGCAGCCCCGGTGGGGGTGTGGCCGGGGCGGCGCTCGGGGTGGCGCCCACGTGCTGGGTGCGATGCGGGTCGTCGGTCATGGCGGTTCCTCCTCGGAGGATTCAACCGCTGCAACCCGCCGTTGTCAGTGGGGAGCGCCCCCGACTGGGCCGCTGCACTCGCAGCTCAGCCGTCGGCGCAGGGCGTGAGTTCGAGGAAGATCGACTCGTCGTAGGCGATGACGCTGTCGGCCTCCGGCACCTGGGCCAGCACCGTGTCGTCGCAGTAGTTCGGCCAGGAGATCGAGATCCCGTCGGTGGTCGTGGCGATCTCGATCGCCTCGTCGAGTCGCATCCCCACGAAGTCGGGGGCGATGCACGGGTCGAAGTCGAGGGTGACGGTGTCGCCGGTGGTGGCCTCGGTGCCCGCGGCGGGCGAGGTCCCGTCGACGGTGGCGCCCGCACAGGCGGCGCTCGCCGGCACCTCGAAGCCGGCCTCGATCAGCGCCAGGCGGGCATCGGCGACGGGCTGGCCGGCCACGTCGGGCACCTCGTCGCCGTCGCCGCCGTCACCCCCGAGCACCCACGCGCCGATCCCGATGGCGGCGGCAGCGGCGAGGAGCAGCACCCCGATCAGTGGGGACGGGCCGGACCGTCCGCCGGACGACGGTTCGGACGACGCGGTTGTATCGACCCCCGGGGGTGGGGTCGCAGCGCTGACCGCAGGGGTGCCCGAGGTGCCGACGGTGCTGCGGCCGCCCGGCGAGGGCGCGGCCGCTGCGGCGTCGCCGCTCCACAGCGCTCGGAATGCCTCCACCGACGCCGGTCGGTCATCGGGACGCTTCGACATCGCCTGTCGCAACGCCTCGCGCGCCGACGCCGGCACGCCCGGCGCGTCGACGAGGGGCACCGGGGCGTCGGCGATCTGGGTGAGCACGGTCAGCACACCGTCGGTCGACGCCCCATAGGGCTGGCGGCCGGTGAGGAGGGCATAGAGCGTGGCGGCGAGCGAGTAGAGATCGGAGCGTTCGTCGCTCGGTCGGCCTTGCAGGATCTCGGGGGCGGCGTAGGCAGGGGTCGCCGACACCGTGTGGTTCTGGGTGACCTCGGCCGCCACGACGGCGATGCCGAAGTCGGTGAGGAGGGGGCGGCCGTCGGTGGTGATCAACACGTTGGCCGGCTTGATGTCGCGGTGGACCACGCCGGCGCGATGCCCGGCCTCCACCGCGTCGAGCAGCCGGTGGGCGATCGGCTCGGCCTCGGCCCACCCCATCGGACCCTGATCGATCCGTTCCTTCAGGGTGCCGCCGTCGACCAGTTCCATCACGAGGTAGGGGCGTTCGTCGGCGGTGTAGCCGGAGGTGAACACCGACACGATGTTGGGGTTCGACGACAGCGACCCCATCGTGCGTCGCTCCCGGTCGAAGCGGCGTCGCGTGTCGTCGTCGGCGTGAGCGTGCAGCACCTTCACCGCCACGTCACGACCATGGTCGGCGTCCCACGCCTCGTGGACGGTGGCGAACCCGCCACTGCCCAACGTGCGCTTCCACGTCAGCCCGTCGATACCCAGTTCCACACTCGTCCCTCTCGTCCCTCGACGCCGCCCGGGAGATCGCCGCCCGAAGAATCTAGGCGATGCCGCCCGGTCGGTTCGCCTCGACGTGCGCTCGTCGCCCACACGAGCGACGGGCAGTCGGTCGGTCGGCGGCGGTCACGCGCTGCGCCCGAGCGCCTCGTAGACGAACGTGCGGCGGCCGACCGCCACCCTCGTGCCGGCCGTGATCGCCACCGGTCGGTTCGGCAACACCGGTTCCCAGCGCTGCTGGTCGTCACGCCACACGAAGGTGCCGTTGGTCGAGCCGAGGTCGCACAGGCTCACCTCCCAGTCGTCGAGCACCAGCTCGGCATGGGAGCGCGACACGGTGTGTTCGGCGTCGGTCGCCACCAGCGGGGTGAGGGTGCCGTCGTCGGGTTCGGGCTCGCGCCCGATCAGGTAGGAGCGGTCGAGGGTGAAGGTGGTGCCGTCGTCGAACACGAGGAACCCGAGCGCCGGCCGCACGCCGTCGACGAGGCGATGGGTCAGGTGGACGAGCGAGATGCCGCACTGGGAGCAGTAGGCGGCGTTGGGGTTGTTGAAGTGGCCCCGGCTGCACTCGATGCCCTTGACCACGACGCGGCCCGGGTCGACCGGTGCCGCCGGCTCGACGGCGGGGGTCGGCGCCGGCGCCCCCGCTGCCGGCGTCGCTGTCGGTGTCGGTGTGGCGGTTGCCGGCGTCGGTGGTGTGGTCGTCGGTGGGACGGTGGGCGGGGCCGGTCGCGGCGTCACCGGCAGCGGCCGGCGCGGCGCCTGGGGCCGGAGGTCGGCGACGTCGAAGACGCGGGGAGGGGCGTCGGTCGGCGCGATCGCCGGGGGAGCGGGTGCGGGTTCGGTCGGGCTCGGCTCCACCAGGGCGCCGCGGCCGGGCACCACCCCGGCGCCGAGGTCGACGGGGCCGACCCGGATCGTCTCGTGGTCGAACGGGATCGGCCCGAAGCCGACCCAGAACGGCCCGTCGGGAGCGGACGCCTCGCTGTCGTGTCCGATCGGCCCGTCGTCGCCGGCTGCGTCCTCGGCCTGGGAGATCGTGGTGCGGTCCCCCTCGAGTTCCACGACGGCGCCGGCACCTCGGCAGATGGCGCGCCGCCCGCCGGGCACCGTCACCACGGCGGCCAGGTGGGCGGTGGCCACGCCGCGCAGGCGGTCGACGAGCTCGTCGGCCGACGGCGGGGCGCCCCCGGGGGCGAGGGCGGCGAGGGCCGCGGCCCGGGTGGCCTCGTTGCCACCCACGACCACGGTCCCCACCGGCCACCGGGCCACCAGGCCGTCGCCGGCCACCGGGATCACTCGGTCGTGACGACCGGTGCCCGGGGCGACGGGGTTCCCGCCGGGAGCGTTGTTCGATCCGGTGTTCACGATGCGACGATCCTTTCCACCTCGTCGGCGAAGTCGGCGGCGGTCGGGTGGCGGTCGCCGGGCTCGGGGGCGACCGCCTTCGCCACCACCGTGCGGACGGCCGGGTCGAGGTGTTCGTCGATCACCGGGGCCTCCGACAGGATCGTCCGCAGGGCGCCGAGCAGATCGAGCTGTTCGAGGCCGGGGAAGATCGAACGGCCGCTGACCACGGCGTGCAGGGTCGCCCCGAAGCTCCACACGTCCGACGCCCGCGAGGCGGGCTCGCCTCGCACGGTCTCGGGGGCCAGGAACTGGACGGTCCCGACCGGGCCGACCCCGGTCACCGTCTGCCCGGGGCTGAGGAGTTGGGCCAGGCCGAGATCGCCGAGGAGGCCGTGATCGCCGTCGAGCAGCACGTTGCCCGGTTTGACGTCACGGTGGGCGATGCCGGCCTCGTGGAGGGCGTGGCAGGCCCGGGCGGCGCCGGCCACCGCCCGCAGCACCGTCGCCCGCTCGAGGGGTCGCGACGGGCTGTCGAGGGAACCGTCGGGGTAGTAGGCGGTGGTGTAGAAGAGGCGACCGTCCTGTTGGCCGGCGTCGAGCACGGGCGCGAGGTGGGGCGACTCGACCGAGGCGTGGATCCGCAGCTCGTTCGCCATCCGTTCGAAGTCGTTCTCGGTGGCCTGCATGGCGAGCACCTTCACCGCCACCAGCACGCCGTCGGGCAGACCGAGTCGTGCCGGGGGGCGGGCCAGCCAGAACTCGCCGTGGTTGCCGGTGCCGAGCGAGTCGAGGAACTCGTAGTCAGCGATCGCGTCCATGGATCTCCTTGCGGTAGCCCTCGGACACCTCGACGGAGTCCCGGGTGATGGTGAGGGAGCCGGCGTCGCCGCTCCCGTGACGCAGGCGGGCGGCGAGGCCGACCACGCCGGCGACCCCGACGATCGCACCGACGACGCCGAACGCCGCGAGGGCCAGGTCGGATCGCAGTTCCGGCACGAAGACGATCGTGGTGAGCACCTCGGTGGCACCGAGGGCGACGACGACCCGCGCGAGGTCGGTCGAGCGGAGGCGGCTGGCGACGAGGGCGCCGAGGGGCGCGCCCCAGGCCACGATCGGGACGGCGGCGAGCCACATGCCGAACACGTCGGCCTGGCGGGGCGCGGCCGGCGCGTCGAGCGCTTCGCCGCCGACCGCGAGCACGCTGCCGTCGGCGGCGAAGGTCGTCGAGAACTGGCGGTCGAGGCCGGCGAAGACGGCGGCGCCGACCAGGCTGAGGAGGGCCATCGTCACGACGCTGGTCGGCACCCCGACGGTGGAGCGCACCCCGAGGATCACCACGAGGAACAGGTAGATCATCACGTCGGCGCCCGAGCCGAGGAGGGCGGCGGCCACGCCACCGGCCACCCCGAACGCCGCGAGCAGCGTCCACGTTCGGGGGCCGGCGTTCGGCAGTTGGTCGGTGACCGATCGGATCGGGCTGCGCAGGCCGACGATCGTGGCGGCCGTCATCGCGAGCACGATCAGCGAGAACGTCACCTTCACGTAGGGGCCCGGGATGCGCATCGGGGCGAACGGCTCGTCCCAGTCGGCGAGCGCCCAGAGGGCGAGCAGGAAGCCGACGATGCCGGTGCCCACCCCGACACCGACCGCCCGCCACTCGACCGCGCTGCGTCGCAGCACGATCGAGATCGCCGCGGTGCTCATCCCGATCGACTGGATGCACAGCGAGAACGTGCGGGCGGTGGCCGACGGGATCTCGAGACCCTTGGTGAACACCGGGAAGGCCACGGCCCCGCCGCCCTGTGGGGTGGCGCCGGCGACGAAGCTGCCCACCACCATCGTGGCGGCCGCCACGCCGTGGTCGCTGACGCGCCCCCACAGTCCGGCCGCCGTCACGCCCGCCGACCAGGCCAGGCAGACCCCGCCCGACACCGCGAACGCCGCTCGTTGCCGCCGTCGTACCGCTGAGGAACGAGCGACCCTCCCTCCGGCGATGACGGCAGCGGGGTCGAACCCGGCCCGGTCAGACGAATCGGCCACCGCGGTACCTCCAGCGCAGGGCCAGGACCCGGAGCGGTCCGTTGGCGACGAACCACATGACCAGCCAGGTCGAGCCGATGTGGAACACGAAGGCGACGGTGGGCACGTCGAAGTCGGTGGCGAGCGCCAGCCAGGTGAGCACGGCCTCGTTGAGGACGGTGACCAGGCCGAGGCCGGTGGGCCAGTCCTTCTCCCAGCGGTACTGCTGGAGCCAGTGGTAGAGCGGCTCCCAGATCGCGAGTCCGAGGACGCCCATGATCAGGACGGCGGCGACGGTCAGCCGCAGCGTCGAGGCCCAGGAACCTCCGCCGAGGGCGGTGACGATCGGCGACACGAGCAGCGTCCAGGGCAGGCCGATCGCGACGACGAGGAAGAGCCGGGTCTGGAGCCGGCCGAGCAGGGTCGGGGTCATCGGGCCACGTCCTTCGGGGGTCGGTTCGTCGCCCACCGCCACCACTCGCCGAGCGACCGCAGCATCCCGATGCGGGGGGCGGCGCCCTGGGCGGCGAGGTCGTCGGCGATCGCGAGGGCGGCGTACTGCAGCCCGAGGAACGAGTCGACCCCGGCGTAGTAGCCGCCGAGGGTGATCGAGCCGGAGGCGTAGAGCCGCCCGGGGTCGCTGCGGGTGCCGAGCACCTCGAACCCCTTGCTCACGTCGAGACGACCGTAGGGCGACCGCGACGCGCCTCCGTGATCGAGGAGGTCGGCGAGGAGTCGGTTCTCGCCGATGTCGGCGTCGAGCCCGGTGGCGTCGATGATGAAGTTGGCCGGCAGCGTGATCGTCGACCCGTCGTTGGCGGCGACCGTCGTGACGATCGCCTGGTCGGCGCCGGGGTCGACCGCTCGGACGGTGCCGATGTACTCCCGATACCAGCCGCCGTCGCGCCCGCGCTGGAGCTGTTCACGCCAGGAGCGCCGGGGCGGCGTGTTGGTGCCACCCATCTTGCCGATCAGCTCGGCCCGGCCCTGGCCGTCGAGCTTCTCGAGCTGTTCCTTGAGCTGGCCGCCCCAGGCCGCCTTCGGGAAGTTGAAGCCCTGGTAGGCCCAACCGTTGTGGCCGGGCCGCCGGAACGTGCGGGATACGCCCTGCGGCCCGGCCACGTAGTTGCGGAACAGGTGGAGCACCGTCGTCTGGGCGCCGTGCTGTTCCCGGTCGTCGAGGAGGCGCTGCAGGATGCGGGAGGCGACGATGCCGCTGCCCCGCACGAGTACGACGCTGGGGCGGCGCCGGCACTCCTCGTAGACGTGGTCGTGGGGTTCGTAGGCGTTGACGACGCGCGACGCGTCGCCGTGGTCCTCCCGGTACCGCTGCAGGTCGGGGAGGAACTTCACGCCCGGGTAGCCGACCGCCACGTGGGCGAAGCGGCTGCGGATCACGGTGCGGGCCGGGGCACCCTCGTCGGTCGTCGGTCGGTCGAGGGGGGTGAACACCGTGAAGTAGCCGCCGCCGGCCCGGCGCCGCACCATGCGGGCCCGACCCTTGCGCACCATGCGGGCCCAGCCGATCCGTTCGGCCTCGTCGGCCACCGAGTCGTAGACCTGCCCGGCCTTCGGGGTGTAGTAGTCGGTGAGGAACGGTTCGCTCACGACGTTCCACAGCGGCGCCACCGACTTGTCGGCGGCGGCCTCTCGCCAGGCGTAGCTCGGCCACCCCCAGATGTTGTCCATCGTCGAACCGGCGTCGGACCGGAGCCGTTCGATGTCGGGGATCTGGGAGTTGCGAGCCAGGTAGCGATAGGTGCGCTCCGGCTTCTCCCCGTCGCCGACCACGGCGATCTGGTCGGTGGCGAGCCCGGCGACCCGCAGGGTGTCGGCCAGGGCGAACGACCCGAGACCGCCGCCGATCGAGGTGACGTAGGCATCGCTCACCCGCATCCCGGAGCGGGCGACGTCCTCGTCGCTCCAGACGTCGCGCTCGAGCAGCTCGTCGGTGAGGGGGTCGCCGTTCGGGGCACCACCGCTCGCCGCCACCGCCGACGACCCGATCACTCTGGTTGCGGTGGGATCGTCGCCGGTCGGCACGGGTGCTCCTTGGTCGGTCGCTCGGTCGGTCGGTCGAGGACGGGGCCGTCGACGACGACGCTAGATCCCGCCCGTCGGGGCCTCAATGGGGTGCGCACCCGAGTGCTTGCTCCCCGCCGACCCCTCACCCACACTGGTGGCCTCATGTCGGGCGAGTTGTGGGTGGAGTTCATCGACGAGCGCTACGTGGTCGCGCCTCACGACGGCCTCACGTTCGGGCGCCGAGCCGAGCTCGTCGTCGACGCCGACAACCCCTACCTGCATCGCAACACCGGCTCGTTCCTGTGGTTCGAGGGCGGCTGGTGGCTGCGCAACGACGGCACGAGCATCGAGCTCGTGATCCACACCGAGGGCGACCGCCGGGTCCACCTCGCCCCAGGCGCCGCCGACCCCCTCGTCGGGCCCCGGGGCGTGGTCCGCTTCCAGGCCGGCATCGCCCGCTACGAGGTGAACTTCGAACTCGAGGGCGCGCCACAGCCGGAGCCGCTGCCGCCTCGTCGTCCCGAGGGGGCGACCGAGACCTCGCCGTTCGGGGTGGTCCGACTCAACGCCGAGCAGCGCCTCTTGTTGGCGGCCTTGGCCGAGCGTCGCCTGCGCGACGTCGGCGGTGGTGCACCGGTCTCGCTGCCGGCGAACGCCGAGGTGGCCCACGACCTCGGGTGGTCGCTGCGCAAGCTCGACCGCAAGCTCGACTACCTGTGTCGTCGGCTCAGCGAGCAGGGGGTGCCCGGACTGCGGGGACAGAAGGGCCAGGAGGCCCTCGATCGCCGGCAGCGGCTCGTCGAGCACGTGCTCGCCGTCGGCATGATCGACGACCGCGACCTCGAGGGCCTGACCCGGCACCGCAACGGGCAGGCGAGCTGAGGCTCACCCCCCGGACGGGTTCTCCTGCGCTTTGCGCGACACCTCGCGCGACAACACGTTGCGGAGGGCCTGGGCGGCCTCGGGAGCGAGTTCGTCGAGGCGACGCAGGTCGTCGTGGGTCCACGAGCGGAGGCGGGACCGGACGACGGTCCGCACGGTCGCGGTGGCGGGCGCGGGGTTGAGGAAGGAGAACTCGCCGACGAACCGGTCGACACCCCGGGTGCCGACCACGGCGTCGCCGACGGCGATCTCGACCTCCCCGTCGAGGACCAGGTGGAGGTCGTCCTGGTCGTCGCCCTCGCGCATCAGCAGCTGCCCGGCGTCGGCGTCGGTGGCGCGCCCGGCGGCCCACAGGGTGAGGAAGTGGCGCGCCGACAGCGAGGTGAAGAGCCGGGCTCGGACGCCCGCTTCCTCGCCGTCGAGTCGCACCCGCTCGTCGCGGAACAGCCGGTAGCTCTGCCAGGAGTTGATGGCGGTGAACACCAGGTTCCAGGCGGCCATCGTCGGGTTGTCGAGCAGGACTGCGGCCACGACGAACGCGAGGTTCTGCACGAGCAACCCCACGCGGAGCCACAGCCCGGTGGGCATGAGGGTGGCGGCGAGGAGGAGGGTGTAGGCGACGTTGAGGGCGATGGTGTCCATGGCGATCGGGCGTCCGAGTTCACCACGCCCATCGGCCGGACGCCGTCATGGTCGAGCGGTCGGGTGCCGCGGCCTCGTGCCGCGGTGTGGTGCAGCACCGTGGTGCAGTCGTCGGACGCGCCGGAGGCGCCAGCCGGAGCCGACGCCTCCACGAGCGGGATTCGAGACTGGGCTGAGCGCCCGGCTCAGCTCTGGTCGCGCAGCACGTCGCGGTCGTTGATCGGCAGGGTGGGTCGGGCGTTGCCGTCGTAGAGGAAGCTGGCGATCTGCGACCGGGACATGAACGTCGGGGTCGACAGCACGTTCCAGTTCACACCCTCCGAGCACGGCGGGGTGGTGAGCGACCCGTTGTAGCGCCAGCGGTTCATGTTCTCCGGCAGCAGGGTCGTCATGTCGAAGTCCTCGATGATCAGCTGGTCGCCGACGACGGGCTGGTTGCGCCAGAGGATGTCGTAGGCGGGGTGGGCCTGGAGGCCCTCGGCCAGCAGCACGCCGACCACGCCGAGGTTGCCGGCGGCGTCCGCGTGGACGAAGTGGAGCTCCATCGGGAACACCTCGCCCTGCACGGTGTGTTCCGAGGGCTTGTGGAAGTGGAACTGGAGCATCTGGTAGGGCACGTTGTCGATGATCGTGGTGTTGCCCGGCGCCACGTTGGCCTGGATGGTGTGGCCGTTGTTGATCATCGTGAGCGTGGTCGGCGACCAGTCGAGCTGGAGGTCGTCGAGGCCGACCGGGAGGGTGCCCATCATCGGGATGTCGATCGGCGACTGCTCCATGCCGGCCTCGCAGACGGCGAACTGGGCGTTGAGGGCCGCCCACGCATCCGGGCCGGTCGCGCCCTCGTAGCTCCAATGACCACCGGCGTCGTCATCGTCGCCGTGGCTGTCGGCGGTGGTGGTGACGATCGTGTCCTCGTCGATCATCGCCAGGGTCTCGGGGTGTCCACCACCGTCGAGCTGGGCTTCGAGGCTGGCGATCTCGTCCTCGAGGGCCTCGACCGCGCTGAGGGCTTCCTCGGCGGTGCGGGCGGCGTCGGCGGCGTCGGTCTCGCCGGCGTTCTCGACGGTGCTCGCCCCGCCACAGGCGGCGACGGCGAGACCGAGTGCGAACAGCACGCTGAGCGAGCGGGAGGGGGTCTTCATCGGAGGAGGCCTTTCGGGTCAGCCCGGAAACGTCCCCACCGGTTTCGGTGCGCGTCGGGCCACCATGAGCAACCGATGCGACGCACGTCACGACGGGTGGTCGCCGACCACCCCCTAGCAGCTACCGCACGGCGAAGAGGTCGTAGACCACGTCGGCCTGGGCGCGCGTCGCCGACGCCACGAACACCGTGCGGTTCACCCAGTCGAGCGCCGGATCGGCGGTCGACAGGTCGGCGGTGAGCCGGAAGTAGTACTCGTCGGCCGCCACCGGTTCGCCGGCGGCGATGCGTGCGAGCACCTCCGGCGGGCCGTGGCGGTAGCCGCGGGTGGCGATCTCCAGGATGTGACCGCTGTCGGTGCGGGCGCTGTAGCGGGTGTCGATGATCGCCGTGCCGTCAGGGGCGACGGTCTGCCAGTCGGCACCGCCCGCCAGGATCTCGGCGCCGAAGCCCGGCCCGTCGAAGCGTCCTCCGGTGATGCCGATCACCCGCCGGACCCCGAGTAGCGCCGGGCCGGCCTCGAGCGGCTCGGCCAGGGTGATCGTGGCCCGGGCGACCGGCTCGAGTCGGAGTGGGGCAGGTGAGCTCGCGGGAGCGGGGTCGGTGGTCATCCCGGCAGCCTTGCAGACGAGCTCCGGCGACGAGACGGTTCGGTGGCATCGTCCCTGGTCGATCTGGCAAAGTGTTCGCTCCGGCGCAGTGCTCGCGCCGGTGGAGGGGTGACGATGCAGGGCGACACGCCCCATCATGTGATCGCACGAGGGATCCGTGAACGGGGCACCGAACGGCGGTTGGGCGCGGGGGAGACCCTTTGCGAGGCGGGGCAGCGGAGCGATCGGGCGTACGTGGTCCTGGAGGGCTGTTTCGACGCCCTCGTCGGGGACGTGATCGTGGCCGAGCGCGGGCCCGGGTCGGTGATCGGCGAGGTGACCGCCCTGGTCGGTGGTGCTCGCACGGCGACGCTCCTGGCCCGCGGCGACGCCGCGGTGGCCGAGGTCGAGAGTGCGGTGCTGCACGAGCTGCTCGACGACGCCGGCGTCGAGGTCGAGCGGGCGCTGTTCGCCGAGGCTCGCGACCGGACCGACCGGGCCCGGGTCGTCGCCCTGCTGCAGGACCAGTTCGAGGTCGGCGACCCCGACGCGGTGCGGGCGATCGCCGAGCGGGCGACCTGGCGACGGGTCGAGGCCGGCGACGACCTGTTCCGCGTCGGCGACCCGTCCGACAGCGCCTACCTGCTGCTGAGCGGTCGGATGGAGGCCCGCACGGGCGACGATCGTCATCTGCGCCATGTCGTGCGGGGCGACATCGTGGGCGAGTTCGGGCTGATCGAGGAGCGCCCGCGCACCGCGACCGTTCGCGCCGTGCGCGACTGCTTCCTGGCGAAGCTGGAGGCGAGCGACTTCCAGCAGATCTCGGTGGCGCACCCGTCGGTGGCCTCCGCGCTGGTGCGGCGTGTGCTCGATCAGGCGGCCGGCGTCCGCCCCCTGCGCCACCGGGGGCGGGTGATCGCGGTGGCCGACCTGACCGGGGCGGTGTCGGAGGTGGGCGCGCACGCTGAGTTGGCGGCGGCGTTGGCTCCGCTGTCGTCGACCGTCGCCCTGTCGCCGGCCTTCGTCGACGAGGCGATCGGTCGGCCGGGCATCGCGCAGAGCGAGCCCGGCGGCGTCGGCGAGGTGCGCCTCAACGAGTTGCTCCACGAGCTCGAACAGGACCACGACCAGGTCCTCGTCGATCTCGAGACCGACCTGCGCTCGCCGTGGGCCGGGCGGGCGCTGCGCAGCGCCGATCTGCTCGTCGTCCTCGTGCCGCCGGATGCCGACGACGACGTGGCCGACCGGGTGCGCACCCTGCGGGCGTCCGCGCCGGCGGTCGCCTCGTGGGCGGTCGCGGTGCACGACGCGACGGCCGAGCGACCGGTCGGGAGCGGGCCCTTGCTCGAGCGGCTCGGGGTCGACCGGCTCCTCCACGTCCGGGGTCGCACCGTCGCCGAGATGGGCCGGGTGGCTCGCCTCGCCGCCGGACGGGGGGTCGGCGTCGTCCTCAGCGGTGGCGGCGGTCGCGGCCATGCCCACCTCGGCGTGCTCGAGGCGCTCGAGGACATCGGCGTGCCGGTCGACACGATCGTGGGCACGTCGATGGGGTCGGTGATCGCCGGCGTCCACGCCCAGGGTCTCGTCGGCGCCGAACGACGGGCGATCGTGGCCGAGCAGACCAAGGGCTTGCTCGACTACACGTTGCCGGTCGTGTCGCTCCTCGCCGGCAAACGCATCTCCCAACGGATCGAGGATCGCTTCGGGGGCTGGGACGTGCGGGACTGCTGGATCCCGTTCGCGTGCGTGTCGACCAGCCTGACCCGGTCGGTGTCGCGCCAGCACCTCGACGGCGACCTGGGCCGCTCGATCCGGGCGTCGATCGCCATCCCCGGCGTGCTGCCGCCCGTGCCGGCCGACGGTGAGCTGTTGATCGACGGCGGGGTGCTCGACAATCTGCCGGTCGGGTTGCTGCTCGACGACCCGGCGGTCGACACCGTGATCGCGTCCGACGTCGCGCCGCCGAAGGGGCCCTCGGCCAAGGTCGACTACGGCACGTCGGTCAGCGGGCCGCGTGCCCTCTTCGCCCAGCTGCGGGGCAGGGGCGCCGGCTATCCCGGGATCGTGTCGACGCTGCTGCGTTCCACCCTGATCAGCTCGACCCGCGACCGCGACCGCTACGTGGCCGACGGCGTGATCGACTGCTACCTCGATCTCGACCTGCGCGGCGTCGGGTTGATGGACTTCGACGCGGTCGACGGCACGGCGAGCCGTGGCCGAGAGCTGGCAGCGCCGCGGCTCGAGGCGTGGTGGGCCACGGCGGCTGCCAACCCGGATCGGGTCAGCGACCGCTGAAGCTGGGGTCGCGCCGTTCGAGGAAGGCGGCCACGCCCTCCTTGTGGTCCTCGGTGCGGAACAACTCGCCGAGGCTGGCGCTCACCCAGGCGCCGAGGTCGTCCCAGTCGGGATCGAGGGCCTTGCGGAGGCCGGCCTTGAGCCGCTGGACGGCGAGGGGAGGGTTGGCGGCGATCTGTTCGGCGAGCGCGACGGCGGTGGGGAGGAGGTCGTCGTGGTCGACGACGCGGCCCACCAGGCCGATGCGATGGGCCTCCGCGGCGTCGAACACCCGCCCGGTGTAGAGCAGCTCGGCTGCGGTCTCCCGTCCGACGAGGGAGGCGAGGCGACCGAGGCCGGGCACGTCGCAGCACAGGCCGCGCTTGACGAACAGCTCGCCGAACTTGGCGTTGGTCGACGCGACCCGGAGGTCGGCCATCAGGGCGAGCTCCATGCCCCAGCCGACGGCGGCACCGTTGACGGCGGCGATGATCGGGATGTCGGAGTGGAGCAGGGATCCGGCCGCCGGCGTGAGGCGAGGCGTCCGCTCCAGACGGTCGGCGGTCTCGGTGCCGGCGGCGACCATGATCTGCTTCACGTCGTCGCCGGAGCAGAAGGCGGGGTCGGCGCCGGTGATGATCAGGCAGCGGGCCGTGGTGTTCTCCACGGCGTCGGCCAGCTCGGCGTAGGTGGTGTGGGTGAGGGCGTTGCGGGCGTCGGGGCGGTTGAGCGTGATGATCTCGACGTGCTGCCCCTCGCCGCACCGCTCCGTGAGGATCTCGGTGTAGTCGGCCATGGGGCATCTTTGCGTGGCCGTCGCGGTCGGTCGAATCCGCACTCGGGCGACGCCGTGAGGCTCAGGGGTGGGCGCCGTCGAGGTAGTGCCACACGCCGGCGTGGCGTCGGAAGCGGCTCCGTTCGTGCTGGGAGCCGGGGGAGCGGCCGGCGAGGTAGTGGGCTCTGAACTCGACGAAGCCCTCGTCGTCCTCGGGCCCGCCGAGCACGGTGTCGAGGATCTCGAGCCGTTCCCAGCGCACCGAGTCGTCGAGTTCGAACGGCGCCGGCCGGGTGTCGGGGTGCCACGACCGGAGCAGGTAGCCGACGTCGCTGCGGGCGAAGGCGGTGAAGCGGGAGCGCATCAGCTGCTCGGGCGTCTCGGCTGCGGCTTGGTCGAGGTGGACCCGTCCACAGCACGCGGCATAGCTCGCTCCGAGCCCACACGGGCATCCCTTGCCTGGCAACACGAGGGCGTTCACCCACCCAGCCTGGCACCGCCCGCACCGACTCCGGTGCGAACTCTCCCGCGTTCTGTTCGGTTCTGGCGTCTTTGCGCCCGAGTTCAGGCGTCGCCACCTGTGTCCCCGCGAACTCTCCCGAGTTCTGTTCAGTTCTGACGCTTTTGCTGACGAGTTCGG
>JBPEXC010000226.1:0-5699 GCA_052032035.1 Acidimicrobiales bacterium
CACACGACGCCCGACTACCTCAACCTCCACCGCAACAAGCGCAGCCTCGCCCTCGACCTCAAGACCGACGACGGCCGCGCCGCCCTGCACCGCCTGGTCGACCAGGCCGACGTGTTGATCGAGAACATGCGGCCCCGGGTCAAGCACGAGCTCGGCTTCGACTGGGACACCCTGCACGCCCGCAACCCCCGCCTGGTGATGGGCTCGATCTCGGGCTTCGGGCAGACCGGCCCGTACGCCGAACGGGGCGGCGTCGACCAGATCGCCCAGGGCCTCGCCGGCATGATGAGCGTCACCGGGCTGCCGGGCCAGGGTCCGGTGCGAGCCGGCGCCGCGGTGTCGGACATCGCCGCCGGCCTCCAGCTCGCCATCGGCGTCCTGGTGGCGATCCACGAACGGCAGCACACCGGCGTCGGCCGCTGGGTCCACACCTCGCTGCTCGAGTCGATGATCGGCGTGCTCGACTTCCAGGCCGCACGCTGGACGGTCGACCACGAGGTCCCGCCCCAGGCCGGCAACGACCATCCGACGCTGCGCCCGATGGGCCTCTACCCCACCGCGGACGGCCACCTCAACGTCGCCGCGGCGTGGGGCGCGCTGTGGACCGAGTTCTGCGCGGTGATCGGCCGCCCCGACCTGGTCGACGACCCCCGCTTCGCCCACCCGAGGGGCCGCATGGCCAACCACGACGAGCTCACGACGATCGTCACCGAGGCCCTCGCCGCCCGCACGACCGCCGAGTGGGTCGAGGCGTTGAACGCCGTCGGTGTGCCGGCCGGCCCGGTCAACGACCTGGCCCGGACCTTCGACGACCCCCAGGTCCGCCACCTCGGCGTGGCTGCGCCGGTCCACCATCCGCTGCGGGGCGACATCGAGATCGTGCGCAACGCCACCCACCTCGACGGCGTCGACGACGACATCGTCCGCCCGAGCCCCCTCCCCGGCGAACACTCCGCCGAGATCCTCGCCCAGTTCGGCTTCGCCGCCGACGAGATCGCCGCCCTCGCTCCCCCGGAGAAGCCATCGTGACCAGCTCGACCGCACCGACCACCTACCTCGACGCCGACGCCCTCGGCACCACCAGGATGCGGGCCGAGGCCGGCGACGGCATCGGGTGGTTGATCTTCGACAACCCCGCCCGCCTCAACGCGATGTCGACCGAGATGAACCGGGCGATCCCGATCATCGTCGACGCCTTCGCCGCCGACCCCGACATCCGCGTGGTGGTGATGAAGGGCACGGGCGGCAAGGCGTTCGTGTCGGGCGCCGACATCTCGGAGTTCGCCGAGAACCGCACCGCCGCCGACGCCCGAGCCGAGTACGACCGGATCGCCGGCGCCGCCCAACGGTCGCTCGCCACCCTCGACACGCCGCTGCTGGCGATGATCGAGGGCTACTGCTTCGGCGGTGGCTTCCTCACCGCGTCGCGGGCCGACATCCGCATCGCGGCGGACAACGCCCGGTTCGCGATCCCGGCGGCGAAGCTGGGGCTCGGCTACGGCTACGCCGGCGTCGAGGGCCTGGCCCAGCTCGTCGGCCCGGCCAACGCGGCCGAGATCCTGTTCTCGGCCCGCCGCTACGACGCCCACGAAGCCGCCGCCATGGGCATGGTCAACCGTGTCGTGCCCGTCGCCGACCTCGAGGCGAGCGTGGTCGACCTCGCGACGACGATCGCCGCCAACGCCCCGATGACGATCCGGTCGGTGAAGGCGGCGCTGCGCGAGTTCGCCACGACCCCCGATCGGCGCGACCTCGACCGGGTGCACGAGCTGACCGAGGCGTGCTTCGCATCCGAGGACTACCGGGAGGGCCAGGCAGCGTTCGCCGAGAAGCGTGCTCCGGTGTTCCACGACCGCTGACGACCTGCCACCATCGTGGGTATGGCTGCCATCTCGTTCACCGTCGTCCACGAGTTCGACGCACCCGCCGATCGGGTGTGGGCCGAGATGATCGACTGGCCCGCCCACGGTGAGTGGATCCCGGCGACCCGGGTCGAGATCGACGAGGGCGACCCGGCCGAGGTCGGGGCCCTCTTCACCGGCTACACCGGCTACGGCCCGCTCACCCTGGTCGACCACATGCGCCTCAGCCGGCTCGACTGGGACGAGGCGAGCGCCACCGGTCGCTGCGAGGTCGAGAAGCTCGGGCCGGTCCTCGAGGGGCGAGCCGGGTTCACGATCGGTCCGGCCGACGCCGCCGACCCGCACCGAGGCGCCCGACTCGAGTGGTTCGAGGACGTCGAGATCAGCTGGATCCCGGGCTTCGCGGCGCCGGTGGTCAACACGCTCAGCGCCGCCGGGTTCAAGCAGGGCATGAAGCGACTGGCGAAGAAGCTCGAGGGCTGACCCCGGGCTCGCCAGACCGGGCCGCCACTCCTAGGGTGCAGCGATGAGCACCACGCGGGAACGCGCCCTGATCGTGATCCCGGTGGTGATGGCCTCGGCGTGTGTCGCCCAGGCGTTCGGTCGCTTCACCTGGGGCGTCGTGCTGCCGGACGCCCGCGACGACCTGCTCGGCGGGTCGAACACCCTCGCCGGGTTCCTCGCCACGCTCAACGTCACCGCCTACCTCCTCGGCACGCTGCTCGTGTCCTGGGCCGCCACCAAGGTCACCCTCGTCGGCCTGATGCGGATCGGCCTGCTCGTGTCGACCACCTCGTTGGCGGCCGCCGCCGTCGCCCCCAACGGCGCGGTGCTCGCCGTCGCCCTGTTCGCCATGGGCATCGGCGGCGCCATCATCTGGATCCCGTCCCCTGCCCTCGCCGCCCGCACCCTGCCACCGGAACGAGCGGGCATGGCCGTCGGCCTCGTCGGCTCCGGGATCGGGATCGGGATCCTGTTCGCCGGCCAGCTCGCCGCCGCGCTCGGCCGCCACACCGACGACACCCACCGCTGGCAGACCCAGTACCGCATCGAGCTGGCGATCGCCCTGGTCGTGCTGGCGATCGCCTTCGCGGTGCTGCGATCGCGCGGCGACCGGCCGGCGACGGGCGGCGGGTTCGGCGGCTTCTCCGCGCTGCGCACCGTCGAGGGCTGGGTGCCGATCACCGTCGGCTACGCCGCCTACGGCTTCAGTTACATCCTCGTGTTCGCCTACCTGGTGGCCCGCCTCACCGACGACGCCGGCTTCAGCTCCGAGGCGGCGAGCAACGTGTTCTCGCTGATGGGCGGCGCATCGGTCTTCGGCGGTCTCACCCTCGGCCCGATCTCGGATCGCCTCGGCCGCCGACGCTGCCTCACCGCCGGGTTCTGCGTGCTGGGCGCGAGCGCCTTGTTGGCGCTGGTCGGCCGGCAGCCGTGGGTGGCGATGGCGGCGATCGGCACCGGCCTGATGTTCTCGGGCCTGCCGGCACTGATCATCGCCCACATCGTCGACCACACCGACGCCACCACCTACGGCCCGGCCTTCAGCGCCGCCACCCTCGCCTTCGGGGTGATGCAGATGCTGTCCCCGCAGATCGGCGGCGCCATCGCCGACGCCGCCGGCTCGTTCACCCTCGTGTTCGTCGTCTCGGCCGCCTTCGCGTTGGTCGGTGCGGCGGCGTCGTCACGGCTCGGCGCGGCTCCCTCGCGACGAGGGCCGACGAGCGCTCAGCGGAAGTAGGCGGCGAACCGGTCGTCGCCCACCTCGTGCACGGCGAACCGGGCCCCGAACACGGTCTCGAGGGCGTCGGTCGCGATCACCTCGGCCGGCGGTCCGTCGACCACGACGACCCCGTCGCGCATCGCCACGATCCGGTCGGAGTAGACGCTGGCGTAGTTCACGTCGTGGAGGACGAGCACCACCGAGCGACCGTGGTTGTCGGCCAGGTCGCGCAGCAGCTTCATCAACGCGGTGGCGTGCACCATGTCGAGGTTGTTGAGCGGCTCGTCGAGCAGGACGTAGCGGGTGTCCTGGGCCAGGACCATCGCGATGTAGACCCGCTGCCGCTGCCCGCCGGAGAGCTGTTCGAGTGGGCGGCCGGCCAGGTCGCCGAGGTTGCAGTAGTCGATGGCGTCGTCGACCGCCCGCTTGCACTCGGCGGTGAGGCGGCCCCGGGAGTGGGGGAAGCGGCCGAACTCGACGAGCTCGCGCACGGTGATGCGTGGCGTCGTGCCCTGCTCCTGCCGCAGGATCGAGAGGTGTTTGGCGACCTCTCGGCCCGGCGCCGAGAAGACGTCGATGCCGTCCGCGGTGACGGTGCCGGCGTCCGCTCCCAGGATGCGACTGATGATCGACAGCAGCGTCGACTTGCCGGCCCCGTTGGCCCCGATGATCGAGGTGATCCCGTGATCGGGGAGATCGAGGCTGACGTCGTCGACGACCGTGGTCGGCCCGTAGGCCTTCGACAGGGAGCGGATCGTGATCACTGGCGGGTCTCCCGGAGCAACAAGAGGATGAAGTAGCCGCCGCCGACGAGGTTGATGATCGAGCTGAGCGTCCCGTTGAAGTGCAGGACGTGTTGGAGCGTGGCCTGCCCCGCCACCAGGGCGGTGATCGACACGAGGGCGGCGGCGGGCAGGGTGACGGCGTGGCGCTGGGTGCCGGTGAGGTGGAACGCCAGGTTGGCCACGAGCAGCCCGAGGAACACGATCGGCCCGACCAGGGCGGTCGAGACGGCGACGAGGGTGGCGACGATCAGGAGCAGTCGGGTGACGGTCGTCCGGTAGTCGACGCCGAGGGTGACCGCCCGCTCACGCCCGAGGGTGAGGACGTCGAGCGTCGGGATCATCGCGAACGCAGCGGCGATCCCGCCGAGCAGCGGCACGAGGGCGATCGTGAGCACGGTGGTGTCGATCACGTTGAAGCTGGCGAACAGCGTCGTCATCAGCGTGTCGTACTCGTTGGGATCCATCACCCGGAACATGAACGACGTGACCGAGCCGAACAGGGTGCTGCCGATCACGCCGACGAGGAGGAGGGTGGTGAGCCCGCGACCGGAGCCGCCGAGGATCCAGCGGTAGACCACCGTGGCCACCCCGATCAGGAGGCAGGCGTTGACGGCGAACATCGCCAACTCGGGGATCTGCGCCACCCGGGCCGACCCCAGCACGAAGACCAGGACCGTGGCGAGCAGGACGTAGAGCGCGTCGAACCCCATGATGCCGGGGGTGAGGATCCGGTTCTCGGTGAGGGTCATGAACACGACGGTCGACACCGCGACGGCGACGGCGACGACGACGAGGGCGACCGCCTGCTCGAGTCGGCGCGGCAGGGCGTAGTCCCAGTGACCGTCGACGCCCCAGGTGAGGAACAGCGCCAGGGCCGCGACGGCCGCGACCCCGAGCCCGGCGAGGGATGCGCCGGTGCGATCAACCAGCCGCATAGCGATGCCCCCTCCGCAAGACCAGCACGAGGAACACACCGGAGCCGATCACGCCGACGATCACGCCGACCGCCACCTCGTAGGGGGCGATGACCAGCCGGCCGACGATGTCGCAGAACAGCACGACCGATGCGCCGATCATCGCCGTCACCGGCAGGACACGACGGACGTTGTCGCCGAGGGTCAGCGACACGACGTTGGGCACGACGAGACCGAGGAACGGGATCGAGCCGACCGTCACCACCACGACGGCGGTGGCGAGCGAGGCGATGCCCAGGCCCACGAGCATCGTCAGGCGGTAGTTCACGCCGATGCTGGTGGCGAACGCCTCCCCCATCCCCGCGGCGGTGAACCGGTTGGCGAACACGTAGGCGGCCACCGCCACCGCGCCGGC
>JBPEXC010000227.1:0-2956 GCA_052032035.1 Acidimicrobiales bacterium
AGCTTCCCCGCGACGACTGACGTCGGGCCGAGCCCTCAGCCGCCGTCGAGCCGCTCGGTGAGCGCCACGGCGGCGCTGATCAGCGCCAGGTGGGAGAACGCCTGGGGGTAGTTGCCGAGGAGCTGCCCGTCGAGCCCGATCTCCTCGCTGAACAGCCCGAGCGGTCCGCTGTAGGTGAGCAGCCGATCGAACAGTTCCGCGGCTCGCTCCGGCTCGCCGGCCCGGGCGAGGGCCTCGACGAACCAGAACGAACACATCACGAACGAGCCCTCGTCGCCCTCGAAGCCGTCGTCGACCTCGGCCTGGTCGTAGCGGTCGACGAGGGGGCCGTGGGTGAGGCGCTCCTCGATGGCGTCCAGGGTCGAGCGCCAGCGTGGGTCGTCGCCCGCGACGAACTTCACCATCGGGGCCAGCAGCAGCGAGGCGTCGAGCCGGTCGCCGTCGAGCGTCTGGGTGAAGGCGCCGAGTTCATCGTTCCAGCCCCGCTCCAGGAGCTCGGCGTGGGCGTCGTCCCGCGCGGCGCGCCACCGGGCGATGTCGGCCGGGCGACCCCGGCGATCGGCCATCCGGATCCCGCGTTCGAGGGCCACCCAGGCGAGCAGGAGCGACGAGGTGAAGCGCTCCTGGCCGCCGCGCGTCTCCCACATGCCCTCGTCGGGTGTGCGCCAGTGTTCGGCCACCCAGTCGACGATGGCGGCGACGTGCGTCCAGGCGTCGAGGTGGAGGCCGTCGCCGTGGGCGTCGGCCAGGTAGAGGGCGTCGACCAGCTCGCCGTAGATGTCGAGCTGGAACTGGTCGCTCGCCGCATTGCCGACCCGGACCGGGCTCGAGTCGCGGTAGCCACTCCAGTGGTCGAGGGTGCGTTCGTCGAGCTCGGCCGATCCGTCGAGGTCGTAGAGCGGAGCGAGCGGTCCGACGGCCGGTGCCTCGCCCGCACCGTCGAGCCGGGCGAGCAGCCAGGCGGTGAAGGCGTCGGCCTCGTCGCGGAACCCCAGTTCGAGCAGGGCGTAGAGCGTGAAGGCGGCGTCACGGATCCACACGTAGCGGTAGTCGTAGTTGCGCTCGCCGCCGACCGCCTCGGGCAGGCTCGTCGTGCCGGCGGCCAGCAGGCCGCCGGACTCCTCGTGGGTGAGGAGCTTGAGCGCCAGCGCCGAGCGCTCCACCGCTTCCCGCCAGCGGCCGCGGTAGGTCGAGCGGCCGACCCACTCCCGCCAGAAGTCGACCGTGCGGCGGTAGCCGCAGTCGTCGTCGAGGTCCGGCGCCTCGCCGGCCACGAAGGCGACGGTGCCACCTTCCCCGATCTCGAACTCGGCCACGAGTCGCGCCCCGTCGTCGGCCAGCTCGAGGTCGACGTCGGCGCCGAACCACAGCGGGTCGGCGTCGCCCAGGTCGAGCCGCCAGGCGCCGTCGTCCTCGGCGAACGCCACCTCGGCTCGGCCGTAGTCCGGGCGGGGGGCGATCTCGACCCGCATCGTCGTCCTCCCACGCTGACACGTGACCCGTCGGGCGAGCCGTCGAGGGCCGCCGATCACGAGGTAGTCCTCCACCTCGACCACGGCATCGTCGCTGTGGAAGCGGGTGAGCAGGACGTTGGTGCCCGGCAGGTAGAGGTGGCGCACCGCGGTCGGCTCGTCGACCGGCTCGATCTGCCAGTGACCGCCGTCGGCGTCGAGGAGTCGTCCGAACACCGACGGTGCGTCGAAGCGGGGCCAGCACCACCAGTCGATCGAGCCGGTGCGCGACGACAGGGCCACGGTCTGCATGTCGCCGATCGCCCCGTAGGCGTCGAGCGGCAGCCAGGTCGCGGTGGACGGGGTGGTGGTAGTCGGGGTGCTCATGCCGGCCGCCCAGCGATGCGGACCTGGGCGACCCGCTCCTGATCGGGCCGACCGTCCTCGGTCGCCTCGTAGTGGTCGATGTCGAGGCTCACCCCGGCACCGTCGTAGTGGAGGGTGCACAGGTTGTTGGCGAAGTGGGGGCCAGTGCTCGGCTCGATCCCGGGGGGCGGCGGCCCCGACCGTACCGACGCCCGGAGCGCCGCGCCGACGGCCCGTCCGGCCCGGGTCAGCGACGCCCGGAGCACACCACGTTCGAAGGGGATCAGGGCGTTGCGCATCGGGGACGAGACGACCTGCCACACCGGCGGCCCGTCGGCCACCTCGACCGCACCGACCCTGGCCGCGTAGCTGAAGTGGATGTCGCCCGCGGCCACGACGATCGACTCCAGCCCGCCGGACCGCCCGAGGTCGGTGAGGAGCCGACAGAACGCTCGGTACGACTCCCCGAACGCCGCCCAGTGCTCGAGGTCGAGGTGGCGCCGCACCCGTTCGCCGACCGCCGCCGCCCGTCGGCCCCAGCGCCCGGCACAGACCTGCTCGTTCCACACCTGGAGATCGTGGAGGCCGGCACCGACGAAGACGGGCAGGGTGGTGGCCAGCACCAGGTGGCGCCGGGCCGAGTGGGCCTCGGCCTCGATCCACGCCCACTCGTCGTCGCCGACCATGCGCCGACGGCCCTCGTCGAGCACGCGGGCGTTGCGGGTGTCGATCACCACGACGGTGACGTCGCCGACGTCGCGTCGGAAGGAGAACTGGTAGCCGCCCGGCAGCGGGGTGGCCGCCTCGGAGTCGAGCGCCCATCGTTCCAGCTCCTCGGTGGCGTCGGCCATCGCCGGCAGGCGTTCGAGCCAGCCCTGCTCGCGCAACTGTGCCGGCGACAGGTTCCCGAGGTGTTGGTAGATCAGGTAGGAGGTGAGGCCGCCGATCACGTGCCGCTGCCACCACGGCTCGGTGCGGATGTCGGCGACCCAGGCCTCGGAGATGTTCCAGTCGTCGATCATGTCGTGATCGTCGAAGATCATGGCGCTCGGCACGGTCGAGAGCAGCCAGCGCTCGTACGGCGACGACCAGGCCTCGTGGTAGAGCCACGCGTACTCCTCGAACGACGCCACGATCGC
>JBPEXC010000228.1:0-1696 GCA_052032035.1 Acidimicrobiales bacterium
CTGCATGCCGCCCATCGAACCGCCGACGACGGCGGTCCAGCGCCACACCCCGAGCTGGTCGGCGACCATGGCCTGGCTGCGGACGACGTCGCGGATCGAGACCACCGGGAAGCGGGAGCCCCACGGCCGCCCGTCGGCGGCCGGCGACGCCGGACCGGTCGACCCCTGGCAGCCGCCGAGCACGTTCATGCAGACGACGAAGTAGCGGTTGGTGTCGAGGGGCCGGCCGGGTCCGATCAGGTCGTCCCACCACCCCTCGGTCGGCTGGCCGGGTCCGCTCTCCCCCGCGGCGTGGGCGTCGCCGGTGAGGGCGTGGCACACGAGCACGGCGTTGGAGGCGGTGACGTCGAGCTCGCCCCAGGTCTCGTAGGCGATGGTGACGGCGTCGAGCTGGCCCCCGAACTCGAGGGCGAAGGGACGACCGTTGCCGATGTGGGCGAACCGCCGCTCGGCGGGCGGATCGCCGGGACGCCAGGCGCCGGAGGCGGGGATCGGCGGGTCGAACGACTCCGACCGCTGCATCGACATCATCCGAGCCTAACCCCCGTCATCGGCGCGGCCGCCGGGCGACCCACCACGCGTCGAGGGCCGAATCGTTGATCAGGCTGCCGCTCGAACCGTAGGCCTCGGTCATCAGCCGGCCGATCTCGTCGAGGGCGTCCGGGCCGTCGCCGACGAGGTCGGCGGCTCGCCGCCACGGCCCGCGTTCGGTGGGCAGCGGGATCCGGAGCACGTCGCGGGCCGCCAGCTTGATCGCGTCGACCGACAGGGCGGTGCCGAGGCTCCGACGCAGCGCCCACGCACTCACCGCCGGAGCGAGGAGCACGGCGGCCACCTCGGCCACGCCGGCGCCCGGTCGGGGCCAGACGGCGAGCACCGGGGTGACGGGCACGAGCCGTCCGTCGGGGTCGACGACGGGTTCGAGCACCTTGGACTGGGTCGGCAACAGCACCTTGGGTCGGCACAGACGGGCCACCCACTCCCGGCGCTCGTCGAGATCGTCGAGCGCGACGACCGGATGTTGCCACGACACCCTGGCCAGCTTCGTCGGGCGGCGACCCCACAGTAGGTCCAACGGATCGAGCGACCCGACAGTGCACAGGGGCAACTCGTCGGGCGCACCGGTGGCCTCGCGACAGGCCCGGGCGAGCGCGTAGTACTCGTCGCGAAACCCGCTGGTCGCCTCGGCGATGTCGCCGAGCACACCGGCGTCGGTTGCGACGGCGGGCACCGCCGGCACCCCGAGGGCGTCGCCCACCCGATCGCTCCATTCGACCGGTGGGTCGTGGTCCGGGCTCGTCGGCGCGTCCCGGTGGAGCACCGGGGCCCACACCCGCACGTTGGCGTCGAAGTGGCGCTCCCGGCTCGCCCAGGCCGCCACCGTGTGGGGCGTCAGTTCGGCGCGGAGGCCGGCGGTGTCGCGCGAGTTGAGCAGGGACTGGGGCACCACCATCGCCAGGCGACCGTCGGGGGCGAGCGCGTCCCACGCGGCGGCGAGGTGGATCGCCGCCAGATCGGCGTAGGGCCCGAACCGGTCAGGCCGTGCGGCGGCCCGGTCGGCGGCGGGGGCCGGCAACGGGGCGCCCCGCAGCGGGGTGACGAACGGCGGGTTGCCGACGATCAGGTCGGGGCTCGTCGACGACCGGGGGGCGAGGGCGTCGCCGAGGGTCGCTACCGCGCGGGGGCGACAGCCGTG
>JBPEXC010000229.1:0-12303 GCA_052032035.1 Acidimicrobiales bacterium
GTCGACCGCCCCGGCCGTGGCGGAGAAGTCGGGCACGTCACCGTCGGACGGTTCGTCGGCCTCCTCGACCCGTTCCGGCGTCGGCGCCGGCTGGGCGGTCGGCTGTGGTGCGGGCTGTGGCGCCGGCTGGGAGGCTGCGGCCGGCTGGGGCGCCGCCGGAGCGGGCTGGGGTGTGTCGGCGGCCGGAGCCGGCTGCGGCGCAGGGACGGCCTGCGGTACGGGCGCTGGCGCGGGGGCGGCCTGCGGCACCGGCACGGGTGCAGGTGCGGCAGCGACCGGCGCCGCCGTCACGATCCGGCCGTGGGCGTCGACCTCGACCTCCTCGACGAGCTGGAGGCCCACGATGTCGTGGTTGAGGCCGGAGATCGTCAGCTGCTCGCTCTTGTCGCTGACCTGGAGTTTTCCGTCGAACAGCACGCTGGTGCCGGCGATCTGAAACCAGCCGAGTTCGGCGTCGGGGTCACGATTGACCACGTCTCCGACCTGGAGATCCTCGATCCTGCACCGGATCACCCGCACCGCACGACGCTTCACCTCCTGGCAATCGGCGCGTCCGGAGGTCGACCTGAGAAGAATCAGCTCTCGAGTTGCGCCTGCAAGCCCTGCACGGCGTCGATGAACTCGTCGACGATCTCGAGCACCACGCCGGCGGCCGGTTTCGAGCGATTCATCGTGCCGACGATCTGGCCCACGAAGTAGTTGGCGAGGTCGGCGGCGCCCTCGTGATTCTGGGCGGCCCGATCGATGCGTCGCACCGCCTCGTCGACCAGCACCGGCTGGAGTGGCATGCCCAGCGGCATCGGCGTGGCGGGATTCTCCCACTCCTCGGTCCACGCAGACTTGAGCTGGCGGGCCGGCTTGCCGGTGCGCGAACGCGACCGCACCGTGTCGGAGCTGGTGGCGGCGAGGAACTTCTCCTTGACCACCGGGTGGGTCTCGGCCTCCTCGGTGGTGAGCCACACCGAGCCACACCACACGCCCTGGGCGCCGAGGGCCATGGCGGCGGCCATCTGGCGACCGCGACCGATACCGCCGGCGCCGAGCACCGGCACGGGGGCCACGGCGTCGACGATCTCAGGGATCAGCACCATCGAGCCGACCTCGCCGGTGTGGCCGCCGGCCTCGTAGCCCTGGGCGATGATCAGGTCGACGCCGGCGTTGACGTGGCGCTCGGCGTGCTGGGCCTTGCCGGCGAGGGCGGCGACGAGGCGCCCTTCCTCCTTGCACCGTTCGACCATGTGGGGCGGGGGCGGGCCGAGGGCGTTGACCAGCAGCCGCGGCGTGTGGGCGAGGGCGACCTCGAGCTGCGGGGCGGCCGAGTTGGCGGAGAACGGAGCGGCCCGCTCCCCCGAGCCGCCGGCGAGGCCCCGGCGTCCATCGTCGTCGGGCAGGGCCGGCACGTCGTAGCGGGCGAGGATGTCGTCGACGAAGGCCTGGTGTTCCGGCGGGATCAGGTTGCGCACGTCGTCGAGGCTGTAGCCGCCGTCCTCGCCGCCGGCGTACTTGCCGGGGATGATCAGGTCGACGCCATAGGGCTTGCCGTCGAGCTCGTCCTCGATCCAGGCGAGGTCGATCTCGAGCTGTTCGGGCGAGTGGGCGACGGCGCCGAGCACGCCGAACCCACCGGCCTTCGACACGGCGACCACCACGTCACGGCAATGGCTGAACGCCAGGATCGGGAACTCGATGTCGAGCAGCTCGGTGACGTCGTTGCGCATGGCCGCAGCTTGCCCGACGCGGTACCCGCTTCGCCAGCCCGGTACCGCCCCGCCTCGTTGCGCGCGTCTGGTTGGACCCTGTCTCGTTGCGCTCAGTCCCATATGTGGGACTGAGCGTCGCCGGAGTTCACCCGCCCGCGCCGGCCGCAACAGCGACCGCCTTGGCGGCCCGGTCACCCCTGACGGCCCCGATCACGAGGCCGGCGACGAGCAGCGTGGTGCCGCCGAGGAGGATCGCCATGCCTGCGGCGTCGCTGGGACGGGTGAGCATTGCGAGACCGGTGAGGATCGCCACCACTCCCCCGGCGGCCGACCACGCCCACCCCGCTCGTTGGCCGGCCTGCCAACTCTCGTCGTCGGCCAGCGTGGCCTTGGTCCGGATCCCGGCGACGTAGTTGCGCCCCAGCGTCCCGTTGCGAGAACGAAGCGCCAGCCAGAGCACCAGCCCACCGGCCGCCACCATCAACGCCGCCAACCCTGCCGCCTCGAGCCAACCCATGACCCCGAGTCTCGCACAACGGCCCGACTCCGCCGCATCGCCCCAACGCGGTTGCGCTCAGCCCCACATATGGGGCTCAGCGTCACAGCGTTGGCGGGTTGAACGTGCGGCTCAAGCGGTGACGGCGGCGACGCCCGCCTCGAAGAGGGGGAGGCAGAGACCCGAGCCGGTCGGGGCGGTGCGACCGCGGAGCGGGTCCTGGCGTTCGGTGACGTGGTCCTCGGGGTGGGGCATCAGGCCGAGCACGAGGCCGGTGGAGTCGGTGACGCCGGCGACGTCGCCGGGCGACCCGTTGGGGTTGGCCGGATACGCCCCGCCGGCGGCCTCGCCGTCGACGGTGAGGTAGCGGAACGCGACGAGGTCGGCGGCCTCGAGGGCGGCGAGGTCCTCGGCCACGAACTTGCCCTCGGCGTGAGCCACCGGGCACCGCAGCGGTTCGGTGAGATCCTTGGTCCACACCGACGCACTCGAGGGCGCGAGCGTGACCCACCGGCACTCGAAGTGGCCACTGTCATTGTGCGCCAGGACCGATTGGTGATCGCCACCGGGCAGGAGCCCGGTGCGGACGAGGGCCTGGAAGCCGTTGCACACCCCGAAGATCGGCTTGCCGGCGGCGACCGCGGCGTGGAGCTGGTCGCCGAACCAGCCGACCAGGTCGAGGCCGAGCAGGCGGCCGGCGCCGAGGGCGTCGCCGTAGCTGAACCCTCCCGGCACGGCCAGCATCTGGAAGTCGTCCATCGACGCCTCACCGGCCCGCAGTGCCTCGAGCGGCAGCGACACCGGATCGGCGCCGGCGAGACGGAAGGCGTCGGCCAGGTCGCCGTCGCGGTTGGTGCCGAGGGCGACCGGGATCAGGACCTTGGGGGTGCTCATGCGTTGCCTCCCACCCAGGCACGGGCGATGTCGTCGAAGCTGAGTCGAATGGAGCCGACGGCGACCTGGTCGCCTCCGGTGACGGTGCCGATGCGGGCGGCGCTCGGCACGGCGGCGGCAAACGCCTCGGCGTCGCCCGGCGCCACCTCGACGAGGTAGCGGCTGGCGCCCTCGCCGAACAGGGTGGCGAGGTCGTCGTCGGCGTCGCCGAGATCGATGCGCACACCGGTGCGGCCGGCGAAGGCCCACTCGGCGGCGGCGACGGCGAGGCCGCCTTCGGCCAGGTCGTGCGCGCTCACCACCAGGCCCTGGGCGATGGCGGCGGCCACCTCGTGATGGCGAGCGACGGCGCCGGGGTCCGGTCGGGGCACCTCGCCGCCGTGGTCGGCGCCGAGCACCTCGTCGAGGTGGGAGCCGCCGAGCGCTCCGGCGGCGGGGCCGACGAGCCAGATGTCGTCGCCGGCGTTGACGGTGCCGGTGAGGGGCACGGTCGTGAGGTCCTTGACGATGCCCATGGCGGTGATCACGAGCGTCGGGGCGACCGGGTCGGGGGTGCCGTCGGGGCGGACGAACACGTTGTAGAGCGAGTCCTTGCCCGACACGAACGGGGCCGAGAAGGCGAGGGCGGCGTCGTGGCAGGCCTGGCAGGCGGCGACGAGGCCGGCGAGGGTGTCGGGGTCGGTCGGGTTGCCCCAGGCGAAGTTGTCGAGCAGCGACAGCTCGGCCGGATCGGCGCCGGCGACGACGGCGTTGCGGACCGCTTCGTCGATGACGCTCCAGGCCATCGCCTCGGGGTCGATGCCGCCGATGACGGCGTTGACGCCGACACCGAGGGCGACGCCTCGGGTGCCGGAGGTGCCGGGCGGGATGACGACGGTGCCATCGGCGGCGCCATCGCCGGCGGCCCCGGCATAGGGGCGCACGAGGGTGCCGCCGAGGACCTCGTGGTCGTAGGTGCGGACCACGTCCTCGTTGGAGCGGATCGACGGGTGGGCCAGCAGGCCGAGGGTGAGGGCGGTGACGTCGGCCGACGCCGGCACCTGTCGCTCGGGTCGGCTGGTGTCGAGGGCGGCGGCGGTCATCTGCCGCTTGGGTCGACCGTCGTGGAGGAACTCGCAGTCGATGTCGATCATCGTCTCGTCGCCGTTGCGGACGACGAGGCGGCCCTCGCCGGTGAAGCGGCCGATCACATCGGCGCCGACGCCCCAGCGGGCGGCGAGTTCGAGCATCGGGGCCGGATCCGCGCAGGCGACGACCATGCGTTCCTGGGCTTCGCTCAGCCACACCTCCCACGGGGCGAGGCCGGGATACTTGCGGGGCACCAGCTGCAGGTCGACCTCCGCGCCGAGGGTCTCGGCCATCTCGCCCACCGCCGAGGAGAGGCCGCCGGCGCCGCAGTCGGTGACGGCCGTGTAGAGCTGGGCGTCGCGGGCGGCGCAGATCACGTCGATGAGGCCCTTCTCGACGATCGGGTCGCCGATCTGGACCGAGGAGCCGGCGATGTCGGCGGTCTCGACGCCCATCGTCTGACTGGAGAACGTGGCGCCGCCGACGCCGTCGCGACCGACCGCACCGCCGAGCACGACGATCGAGTCGCCGGGCTGGGCGTTGGTCGGGTTGGAGCCGGTGGGCAGCAGGCCGAGGCAGCCGGCGAACACGAGCGGGGTGGTGGTGTAGGCCGGGTCGTGACAGATGGCGCCCGCGATGTTGGGCACGCCGATCTTGTTGCCGTAGTCGCCGACGCCGGCGATCACGCCGTCGCGGATCCGGGCCGGGTGGAGCACCCCGTCGGGCAGCTCGGCCGGGTCGAGGTCCTCGGGACCGAAGCACAGGATGTCGGTGACGGCGATCGGCTTGGCCGACACGCCGAGGATGTCGCGCACCACACCACCGACGCCGGTGTTGGAGCCGCCGAAGGGCTCGAGGGCGGAGGGGTGGTTGTGGGTCTCGGCCTTGATGGCGACGTCCCAGCCGTCCTCGAACGCGACGATGCCGGCGTTGTCGACGAAGGCCGAGTGGACGTAGGGGGCGTCGATCTCGTCGGTCGCCGAGCGCAGGTAGGTCTTGAGCAGGCCGTCGATCACCGAGCCGTCGGGCATGGTGATCGCGGCCCGGAAGGTCTTGTGGGCGCAGTGCTCGCTCCACGTCTGGGCCAGGGTCTCGAGCTCGCCGTCGGTGGGGTCGCGATCCAATGCCGTGAAGTGGTCGCGGACCACGACCATCTCCTCGGGGTCGAGGCCGAGGCGGCGGGCCTTGTTGACCTCGGCCAAGCCGGCCTCGTCGAGCCCGCGCACCACGATGGTGGCGGTGGCCGGCTCGGTGGCGTGCTGGTCGGCGAACGCGGCGGGCAGGGATCCGAGGGCCCACCGCTCGATCACGTCGTTGTGGAGGACCCGCTGAGCGAGCTCGTCGATCTGGGCCTCATCGAGGTCGCCCTGGATGACCCAGCGGCGGCCGACGGTGGCGGCCTCGACCTCGAGACCGAGTTCGGCGGCGGCCCGCACCAGCTCGGCCCCCTCGCGGTCGGTGACGCCGGGACGCAGGCCGGTCTCGACCACGAGCGTGTCCTCGTCCAGGGCGTCGTGGTCGGCGGCCGGCGAGCACCACTGGCCGACCGGGTCGACGATCAGTCGCTCGACCAGGGTGGCCTGGGCGGCGGCGTCGAGGCTGCCGCGCACGTGCACGAGGCGGAACTCGGCGATCTCGGTGGCGGGGATCCCGAAGCGGCGGGCGGTGGCCAGCGGGCCGTGGTCGCCGGCGTCGACGTGGCCGGGCCCGACCACATAGCTGAAGTCGTGCACGTCACTCCCGTCGTTCTGACCCATCGGGGGGTCAGGATAGGGCCGGGGCGAGCAGGTCGAACCCTCGGTCGACGAGGGTCGCCAGGTCGCGTTCGCCGTCATCGCGGGCCCACCCGACGAGGGCGGCGGAGATCATGCCCATGACCGCCCCGGCGAGCATCTCGGCGCCGTCGTCGTCGATCGTCGGGTCGGCGGCGAGGACGTCGGCGACCAGTGCGAGCCAGTCGTCGTCGAGCTCGGCGACCCGAGCCCGCACCGCCGGGAACGCCATGCTGACCCGCATCGCTGTCAGCACTCGCTCGGCGTCGGCGGCGGCCACCGCCGAGACTGCGGCCGCGGCGTCGCGCAACCGAGCGAGGGCGGGACGGTCGGGGTCGTGCTCGAGCGCGGCGCGCAGCGTGGCGACCCACACGGCGTGATGGCCGAGGGCGAGATCGGCCTTCGTCGGGGCGTGGCGGAACGCGGTGCGTCGACTGACGCCGGCCCTGGCGGCGACGTCGTCGACCGTCACGGCGTCGAAGCCGTGCTCGGTGAAGAGCTCGAGCGCCGCGTCGCCGAGCGCTCGCCGGACGTTCGCCGCCTTCGTCACTCGGTCGACCATGCGCCGAGACTACCCCCGGCCGCAGGTCGTGGCACTCAGTGCCAGAAATCACTGGACAGACGGACGCCCCCCACCGATGATCCAGTTCATGACACTCAGTGCCACATATGCCGCCACCGCACGATGGACGGCCGCCGCCGGCCTCGCTGGAGCCAGTGCGCTCCACGCTCACTGGACCAAGCAGACGATCGACGGCACGCTGCCCGACGACTTCGCCGAGGTCTGGATCGGCGATGGGGCCAGGGTGCCCCCGGCGTGGATGACCGGCGGCGTCGCCGGGGTGCTCGCCGCGATGACCGGCAGCGTCGCGACCGGCCATCGCACCGCCCGGGTCGTGGGCGCGATCCTCGCGGTTCGAGCCGCGGGCGGGTTCGTCGCCTCGGGCCTCTCGTCGAGCGACGGCCCGTACCGGGTCCGCGATCTCGCCCTCTACTCGCCGTTCTGCGCCGCCCTCGCCACCCTGGTCTGGATCGACCGTCGCCGCTGAACCGCTACCGTTCCCTGGGATGGACAGCTTCGTGTTCGGCGTGGACCTCGACGGCGTGTGCGCCGACTACACCACCGGATTCCGCGACATCGTCGCGGAGGTGAAGGGCGTGTCGATCGACGACCTCCCCCTCGAGCGGTCGTGGGACTTCCGCGAGTGGGGGCTCACCCCCGACGACTTCAACGAGCTGCACAACTACGCGGTCAGCGAGCGACGGATGATGGCGAGTCTGCCCGCGTTCGAGGGGTGCGCGGACGCGCTGTGGCGACTGTCCGATGCCGGCGTCTGGATCCGGATCATCACCCATCGGCTCTACGTCAACTGGGGCCATGCCGCGGCGGTCGGCGACACGGTCAGCTGGCTCGACGACAATCGCATCCCCTACCGAGACATCTGCTTCCTGGGCGCGAAGCCGCAGGTCGAGGCGGACGTCTACATCGACGATGCGCCCCACAACGTCGAGGCGTTGCGGGCGACCGGCAACCCGGTGATCGTCTTCGACCAGCCCTACAACACCGACCTCGACGGCTATCGGGCCCACACGTGGACCGAGGTCGAGGAACTGGTGATGGAGTTGGTGGCGGCAAAGCAGGGCGTGCAGCCGCAGCTGCCCGGCTTCGACGCCGGCGCCGAACGCCTCGACCGGCGACGGTCGAGCGGCGCCTGACCCGGCGTCGGCCGGCGGTCGATCAGGCGGGTTGCGGCGCTCCTGCCTCGGCGAGGCGATCGAGCGCCTCGAGGAACCAGTCGGCCTCGACCACATTGCGGCCGGGCACGTCGGCGAGGTACTCGTCGATCAGCGTGGTGAACCCTTCGTCGCCCCCCGCAATGCGGAGGTCGAGGAGGTGGTCGATCACGCGGTTTCGGTCGACGAGCTGGCCGTCGATCTGCTTCCGGATGTCTTCGATCACGTTCTCAGGCACGTCGTCCATGGTGCCATTGTTTCGGCCCCCGTGAGGCATCAGTTGTGGAGACGTTCGACTCAAGTTGCGGACCGTGCGACCTACCCCCGACGCCCCGACACGTTCATCCCACCACGTTTTCCCTGTTCAGCGGCGATCCAAGGGACCGTTGTGACGGCGGTCATGATTCCAGAACCGGTCGATCGCGACAGGATCGTCGTGGGGACTTTTCACAACGTTCACACCTGGACGTTGCGAAACCGGTCGTTCCGGCCGAGCGGTCGGGTCCAGGTCGGTCCCGGTTCAGGGGACGACGACGACCACGGTGCCGATCGGCGCCCACTCGTAGAGGGCGGCCGCCTTGTGGTCGGCCTGCCGCACGCACCCGGACGACTGGTAGGTGCCGAGCTGGGCCTCGGTCTGGAGGGGGCGGCCCCCGCTGCCGTAGCGGGGGATCGAGTGGAACCCGATGGCGAGACTGCGTCCGTGGGCGAAGCGGACCATGTGCTGCATCACGATGCCGTCGTGACCGGCCCAGGCCGTCGGCGACTTGGAGTAGACGCGGTAGGTACCGGCGGCGGGCGTCAGTCGGCGACCGGAGACCAGGTAGGTGTCGGCGATCGACTCGTCGGCCTCGACCAGCCAGACGCGCTGTTGGGAGTCGGAGTAGACGATCCGCCTCCCCTCCCCCGAGCCGGCCGGCACCGGCGGCGCCTTCGCGGTCGGCTGCACCGGGGCTGCGGTGCCGGTCGCGGCGACGAACTCGGGCGACTCGGAGAAGCCGAGCAGCACCCGGACCCGGGTCTCGCCGGCCTCGAGGCGCCCCTCCCAGAAATCTCGCCCGCCGTCGTCCGGGGTGCGGTCGAGCACGTTGGCGTAGAGGAGCTCGACGAAGGCGGCGTCGTCGACCTCGCCGTAGGTGGCGGTCCACTCCGGCGAGACGATGAAGGCGCCGGCGACGTCGCGCAGGTCCATCCCGTTGTCGTACTGCAGACTCCAGAACTCGAGGCCACCGGGGTCGGGGTCGCGGTCGAACACCGCGTGATAGAGCCGCACGACCGAGTCGCGCACCCCGGCGGGCACCTGCTCGAGGTCGGAGCTGGGCGGCACCGGCGGGGCGACCGACAGCACGGTGGACAGGAGGCTCAGGACAACGGCGGCGACCACGTGGGCCGACAGTAGTCTCACGGCGTGATGGTGCTGGCGAGGGTCGGAGCCGTGGTGCTGGCCGCCGTGTTCGCGTGGGCCGCTGCGGCGAAGCTGCGGGATCGCGACGGCACCGCATCCGAGTTCGCGGCGATGGGGCTCCCGGCACCCACGGCGGCGTCGGTGGCCGTGCCGGTCGTCGAGCTCGTCGTTGCGGTGGCACTCGTGCTCGGGGCCGCCGTCGGGCGACCGTCACCGGCCGCCTTCGCCGCCTTCGCCCTCCTGGTGGGCTTCACCGTCCACCTCGCCTCGATCGTCCGGACCGGGCGACCGGTGGCGTGCCGCTGCTTCGGCGGCGCCTCGACCGAACCGGTGTCGGGCCGCTCGCTCGTCCGCAACGGGGTGTTGCTGACGCTCGCCGCCTTCGTCGCCGTCGCCGGCTGAGCACGACGGGGGCCGGGTGCGCCGCGTTCGGCCTCCGGCACGGTTGACTGTGCGGATGCGTTTGCCCTCGCCGACCACGCCCGCCGAGCCCGCTGACCGCCCCGTCGCGCCGACGGCCGCCGCCCGCCGGCCCGGGCGACGCCTGGTCGCCGGCCTCGTCGCCGTCGCAGCCCTGGCGACGGCGTGTGGCGACGGCGATGCCACTCGCGACGACCTGGTCGCCAACCTCACCGACGTGGCCGGCTTCAGCGACGACGAGGCCGAGTGCGTCGCCGCCGCCATCTACGACAGCGGCGACTGGACCCAGGACGAGCTCAACATCGTGGGCGGGGGCCTGGTCGACGAGGACGGCAACGAGCGAGTCGCGGGCTTCAACGACGCCCTCGACGCCGCCGTCGCCGACTGCGCCGACCGCGGCTGAGGCCACCGGCGCGCATCGACCGCCGCAACTCGACCGACACGAACGATCGACGCGAGCGACCCCGGGGCCCTCGGCCCCGGGGTCGTGTCGAGTTCGACGTTCGGCCGAAGCCGACGTGACGATTCCTAGCTGAGGCGCTCGACGATCATGGCCATGCCCTGACCGCCGCCGACGCACATCGACTCCATGCCGATGCTCTTGTCGGTCTCCTGCAGGTTGTTGATCAGGGTGGTCATGATGCGGGCGCCGGTCATGCCGAAGGGGTGACCGAGGGCGATGCCGCCACCGTTGATGTTGAGCTTGTCGTGGTCGATACCCAGATGGGTGGCCGAGGGCAGCACCTGGGCGGCGAACGCCTCGTTGATCTCGACGAGGTCGATGTCGTCGATGGTCATCCCGGCGCGACCCATCGCCTGACGGCACGCCTCGATCGGGCCGAGGCCCATGATCTCGGGGTTGAGGCCGGTGACGCCGCTCGAGATGATGCGGGCCAACGGGGTGAGGCCGAGCTCGGCGGCCCGGGTGTCGCTCATGACCACCACGGCGGCAGCGCCGTCGTTGAGGGGGCAGGCGTTGCCGGCGGTGACGGTGCCGTCGGGGCGGAACACCGGGTTGAGGCCCGAGACCTTCTCGAGGGTCACACCCGCCCGGGGCCCGTCGTCGGCGGCGAGCACGGTGCCGTCGGAGAGGGTGACCGGGGTGATGTCCTTCTCGTAGAAGCCCCGCTCGATGGCGGCCTCGGCGCGGTTCTGGGAGCGGACGCCCCAGGCGTCCTGGTCCTCGCGGGACACGTTCTCGGCCTGGGCGACGTTCTCGGCGGTCTGACCCATCGCGATGTAGATGTCGGGCAGGCCCTCGGGGGCGGTCCAGGTGTCGGCGCCGCCCTCGGACCGCTTGGCGGTGCGGGCTGCGGCGTCGGCGAAGATCGGGTTGGCGGCGTTGCCGCCGTCGGAGGCGCCGTTGCCGTAGCGGCTGACGAACTCCACGCCAGCGGCGATGAAGGCATCGCCCTCGCCGGCCTTGATGGCGTGCGCCGCCATCCGGATCGTCTGCAGCGACGACGAGCAGTAGCGGTTGACGGTCACGCCGGGCACGTTGTCGAGACCGGCCATGACGGCGACGACGCGGCCGATGTTGAAGCCCTGCTCACCGGCCGGCGAGCCGCAGCCCATGATGAGATCGCCGATCTCGTCGCGGGGCAGTTCCGGCACCTTGTCGAGGGCCGCGGTGACGATCTGGGCGGCGATGTCGTCGGGACGCTCGTTGGCGAGCGCCCCCTTGAAGGCCCGACCGATCGGGCTGCGGGCGGTGGAGACGATGACTGCCTCGGGCATGTGGTGCACTCCTTGCAACAGTGAAGGGCCCAGATGCTCTCACCAACTTGACCGCCCGGTCCAGTTTCTCGGCGACAAGCCCCGAGCGGCGACTCAAGACGGACCGAGGTGGGCCGATGGACCCAGGTGACCCTCAGCCCGGAACGAGAAGCCGCCGTGCGCGCCGAGCTCGACGCCGGGCTGGCCCGCATCGCCGCTCGCGAGGCGGCCGAGCAGGCCGAACGTCGAGCTCGCCGCAACATGTGGCTGGCCCACCACTGGCCCGACCACTACGACGAGCGGTGCCTGATGGTGGGGTCTCGCCCGATCTGCCGACGGTGTGTCTCGCTCTACCCGCTGGGCCTGCTGGTGGCGATCGTCTCGGCCGCCGGGTTCGCACCGTGGCCGGAGTCGTGGGACCCGTGGCCGATCTGGCTGCTGTCGATCCCGGCGACGGTCGCCTACTGCGGTGAGGCGCTCGGCTTCTTCCCGTATCGGGCGAAGGTGCAGGTGGTGACCACCCTGCTCGCCGGCCTCGCGTTCGGACGAGCGCTCGGCTACGAGTTCCTCGAACGCTGGAGCTGGGAGTTCTGGGGTCCGATCAACGTGTTCGGCTTCATCTGGTTCCTGGCCACGGCGTTCGGCATGCTCCGCCGTCGCACGTGACCGACCACATCACCGACGCGCCGGCCGGACTGGCCCGCTTCGATCGCCGCGAGGCCGAGACGGTCCTGCGCGTCCTGAAGCCGCGGATCAACCGATGGTTCGTGTGGCTCTTCATGGTCCCGACCCTCGGATTCGTTCAGTTCGCGATGACCGTCGCCGCGCTCTACGACCGGAGCCCGACCTTCATCGCGTTCGCCGTCCTCGGCCCGCTGCTCATGACCGGAGTGCATCTCCAAGAGCGGTCCGCCCGGCATCGCCGTGCCGTGCGCCTCCTCGCATGCGGCGACGCGCTCTTCCAGGACGCGGTCGTGCGGATCGGCCCACGCGCGCTCGAACTCGAGGGCACGGCACGGACCTTCTCGATTCCCTGGCTCCAGGTCGACTCGTGGAAGCGGCACGGCACGGTGATCGAGATCGCATCGAAGGACCGGC
>JBPEXC010000023.1:0-4553 GCA_052032035.1 Acidimicrobiales bacterium
TGACGGCGACGATCTGGGACAGCACGGCGGCGGCCAACACGCCGGCGGCGGCCCGCAGACCGAGGTCGACCCCGAACCACTCGAGCACCTCACGCACCGCCACGGCCTCGGCGCCCCAGGCCGCCACGACGAGGACCAGCACAGCGGGGTCGACCCAACGCAGCGAGCGCAACCAGCCCTGACGCACGGCGATCGCCACCCCGGCGGCGACGGCGACCAGACCGAGGCTGGTGGCGCCCAGCAGCACCAGGTCGCCGGCGAGCGGGGCGAGGACCGCCGGCGCGGCGACGGCGCCGACGAGGGCCAGGGCCACGATGTCGGCCGAGCGCAGCAGGACGGTCGACGCCACCAGCGGGCCGGTCTCGAGGTCGGTGCGGGCGCGAGCCGAGAGGACCCGCAACGGCTCGCCGAGGCGGAACGGGAGGAGATGGTTCCCGCCCAGGGCGAGGTGGATGCCGGCGAGCGAGTGGCCGAACGACAGGCCGGGCACCACCCGACTCCAGGCGATCGCCCGAGCGGCGAACGCCGCGAGGAGGGAGGCCGCCACGAGGCCGACGCCGCCGGGGTGGGCGAGACCCGATCGCAGGCCCTCGGTCAGGGCGGCGCGGTCGACCGAGGCCCCGAGCACCGCCACCATCACGACGGTGACGACCGCGGCGACCACCAGGGCGCGCGACGTCGACAGGCCGCCGACGAGGCGATTCATCGCGCTCCCCCGCCGTCGTGGGCCCCGGCGGGCGCCGGCGCGAGCTGGTGGGCGATCTGGTCGGCGACCCCGGCCTCGAGGTCGACCATCGGTCGCCAGGCGAGGAGTCGTTCGGCCCGTTCGAGGTCTGCGGCGGTCCGGCCCGGGTCGCCGCCGGCGGGGTCGAGGCGATCGATCGGGACCGGCCGACCGAGCTGCGCTTCCACCACCTCGATCAGGTGCCGCAGGCTCACCGGCGCCCCGCCCCCGACGTTGATCGACTCCCCGGGCACGAGCGGGCGGGAGAGGGCAGCGCTCACCGCCGCCGCCACGTCGTCGACGTGGGTGAAGTCGCGCACCTGGCGGCCGTCGCCGCGCAGTCCGAAGGCCCGTCCCCCCGACGCCGCGTCGATCAACCGGTGGAGTGCCATGTCGGGCCGCTGACCGCGCCCGTAGACGGTGAAGAACCGGAGCGACACCGCCGGCACGCCCCGCGCTGCGTAGGCGCCGACGAGCGCTTCCATCGCCGCCTTCGACACGCCGTACGGGCTGAGCGGCCGCAACGCCTGCGACTCGGTCGCCCGACCGGCCGACACCTCGCCGTAGACCGAGCTGCTCGACGCCATCACGATCCGACGCGGCTCGGTGACGAGGGCCGCCTCGAGCAGTCGCTGGGACAACAGCGTGTTGCCGGTCAGGTGGTCGTCGAACCCCGGCCCCCAGCTCGTCTGCACGCCGGGGCGGCCCGCCAGGTGGATGACGAGGTCGTGACCGGCGAGCACGTCGACCAGGTCGACGTCGAGCAGGTCGATCCGACGATGCTCGGCCTCGGGGAGTGCCGCTCGAGCGCGTTCGTGCCGGGCCTCTGCACCGTGGTCGGCGACCGTCACGCGGGCGCCGGCGTCGAGCAGGCGCCGAGCGACGACCGACCCGAGAAAGCCGGCTCCACCCGACACGAGGACGCGGCTGTTCGCCAGAGGTTCACCCGACACGAGCGGCGATGTTATGCACGCCTACCCGTGTCGTGCAACGTTTCCTACGTGGATAGGGTCGGAACCGCGTCCACCCCCGACAACAGGAGTGCATTCGTGCTGGGTCGAACACGCGATCGTCAGAGCGCCGGTCGGCGAGCAATCGGGGTGGCGCTGGCCACCCTCGCCCTGGCGGGTGCTGCGTGCACCGGCGGCGGCGAGGACGACCAGGTCGTGCGGGTCTACTCGGGCCGCCATTACGACCTCGAGACGGCGTTCGTGCAGTTCAGTGAGGAGACCGGGATCTCGGTCGAGTTCCTCACCGGCAGCGACGCCGAACTGCGGGAGCGGATCGAGGCCGAGGGCGAGGAGACGGAGGCCGACGTCTACCTGACCGTCGACGCCGGCAACCTGGCGATCGCGGCGGAGGCCGGCCTGTTCGCCCCGCTCGAGTCCGCTGCCCTCACCGAAGCGATCCCGGCCGAGCTGCGCGATCCCGACGATCGGTGGTTCGGGCTCACGCTCCGGGCGCGGACGATCGTCTACAACCCCGATCTGGTCGCTCCCGACGAGGTCCCGACCACCTACGAGGAGCTCGCCGACCCCGAGTGGGAGGGACGGCTGTGCCTCCGCAACTCGTCGAACGTCTACACCCAGTCGCTCGTCGCCAGCCTCATCGCCCACCACGGTGAAGCCCGCGCCCTCGAGATCGTCGAGGGCTGGGCGAACAACGCCGAGATCCTCAGCAACGACGTGCTGATCATCGAGTCGATCGCCGACGGCCTGTGCGACGCCGGCATCACCAACCACTACTACCTCGCCCGCCTCCTCGCCGAGGACCCCGACTTCGGGGTCGAGTTGGTGTGGGCCAACCAGGACGGGCGCGGTGTCCACGTCAACATCTCGGGCGGTGGCGTGACCCGCTACGCCGACAACCCCGATCTGGCCCAGCAGTTCCTCGAGTGGCTGGCCACCGACGGGCAGAGCGCCTTCGTCGACGGCAACCACGAGTATCCCGCCAACCCCGCCGTGGCGCCCGAGACGCTGATCGCCGAGACCTTCGGTGTCGACTTCCTGCGCGACGACCTGTCGGCGTCGGTCTTCGGCGGGCTCAACGCCCAGGCCGTCCTCCTGATGGACAGCGCCGGCTACCGCTGAGCATCCTGGTCGGCCGTGACCGCCATCGAGACCCCACCGACGCCGATCGGGCGCCCCGACCCGAGCGCCGATCGCGCCCGGGTCGAGCGACCCCTCGCCGACCGGGTCAGCGACCGCTCGTGGCCGATCGCCGCCTGGGTGACGGCGGTGCTGGTCGTCGCGCCGATCGCCTTCCTCGCCACCTCGATCCTCGACCCGAGCACCGAGGTGTGGCGCCAGCAGTGGGAGACCCGGCTCCCGGGCCAGCTCGTCGACACCGTGGTCCTGCTCGTCGGGGTGGCGATCGGATCGCTCGCCCTCGGCACGTCGTTGGCCTGGCTGACCGCCGCCCACCGGTTCCCCGGGTCGCGGACCTTCGGCTGGTTGCTGATCGCGCCCCTGGCGATGCCGTCGTACGTGCTCGGCTTCGTCACCCTGTCGGTCGTTGGCTTCACCGGCCCGATCCAGGGATGGTGGCGCGACCGGTTCGGACCCGACGCCTGGTTCCCCCCGGTCCGCTCGCTGGGCGGGGCGATCGTCGTCTTCAGCCTGGTGCTCTACCCCTACGTCTACGTCCTCGCTCGGGCCGCCCTGCGTGATCAGGCCGGGAGCGCCTACGAGACCGCTCGCAGCCTGGGAGCCGGCCCGATCGAGGCGGCCCGTCGGATCGTGCTCCCCCAGCTCCGCCCGGCGATCGCCGCCGGCGTGGCGGTCGTGATGATGGAGACCCTCACCGACTTCGCCACCGTCCAGTACTTCGACGTCGACACGATCTCTGTGGGCGTGTTCCGGATCTGGCGGGGCACGTTCGACCGCGACGCCGCCAGTGAACTCGCCACCCTGGTGCTGCTGTGCGCCCTCGCGATCATCGGCCTCGAGCGGCTGCTGCGGGGTCGTGCCCGGTTCGGCCAGGCCGCCGGCCGGGGCAGCGGCATCGCGCCACGGCCGCTCACCGGTGGCCGGGCATGGGCGGCCACCGGCACCTGCGCCCTCGTCCTCGGCCTGTCGTTCGGCCTCCCGGTCGTGCAGCTCCTCGCCTGGGCGATCGAGCGGGCCGGCAGCGACGACGGCACCCCGGTGCTCGACCGTTTCGTCGAGTTCCTCTGGCACTCCCTGCAGCTCGCCGTCGTCACGGCCGTCGTCTGCGTCGTCGTGGCCGCGGTCGTCACCAGCGCCGGCCGGTTCGCCGGCGGCCGCCGCCACGGCGCCCGGGTCGACAGCGTCGGCCTCGCCGCCCGCCTCACCGCGGTCGGCTATGCCGTGCCGGGTCCGGTGGTCGCCATCGGGGTGCTGCTCGCCCTGGTCGCCCTCGACGACGCCCTCGAATCGATCGGGCTCGGGCTGCCCGGGGTGGTGGCCACCGGATCGTTCCTGGGCCTCGTCTACGCTTACTCGGTGCGATTCCTGGCCCCCGCGCTCAACGCCGTCGAGGCCGGACTCGAACAGGTGCCCCACGACGTCACCGCCTCGGCCCGGAGTCTGGGCCGACGCCCCCACCAGGTGATCGGCTCGGTCCACCTCCCCCTCGCCCGCACCAGCCTGGCCACCGCCGCGGTGCTGGTGGCGGTCGACGCCCTCAAGGAGCTCCCGATCGTCCTGCTGCTGCGGCCCTTCGGCTTCGAGACGCTGTCGGTCTGGACCTACAACCTCGCCTCGGAGTCGCGCTTCGAGCAGGCCGCCCTGCCGGCGCTGGCGATCATCGCGGTCGCCCTCGTGCCGGTGGCGTTGCTGTCGCGCCGGCTCGAGTCGGTCGGCACACA
>JBPEXC010000230.1:0-4698 GCA_052032035.1 Acidimicrobiales bacterium
GCCGACGACGTCGAAGTCGAAGTCGACGGTGCGGATACCGGGGGTGGCCCAGCGGCCGTTCTGGAACATGCCGACCTGGCCGGCACGGAAGGGCGCCTCGGCGTCCTCGCCGAAGGGCACGGCGACGTCGGCGGCATAGAGGTCACGCAGGAAGGTGAGGCCCTCGATCGAGCCGGCCGAGTCGAGGTTGCAGGCGGTGCGGTCCTCGGTGAAGAAGCCGCCGCCGGCGGCGTTCATCCAGGCGCCGTTCGGGCCCCACCAGTTGCTCTGGCCGTAGCCGGCGATGGCGGGATCGAGGGCGGCGACGGCCTCGGCCACCTCGAGGAAGGCGTCCCAGTCCCACGCACCGGCCGCCTCGAGCTCGATGGGGTTCGGCGCGCCGGCCTCGGCGATCAGGTCGAGGTTGAGGTAGATGCCGAAGGTCGACACGTCGCGGGGCAGACCCCACAGGGCGTTGCCGGGCTGGCCGGTCTCGACCTCGGTGGTGAGGTGCGCCATCGGGCCGGGGTAGAAGTCGGCGTCGTCGTGATCGGTGGCGTCCGCGTACTCGCGCAGGTCGAGGATCACGCCGCGGCTGGCGAAGTCGGCGATGTCGGTGCCGGGGATCCAGAACACGTCGGGGGCAGTGCCGGCCGACAGGTTGGTCAGGAGCGTCTGCTGGTAGCCGGAGCCCTCGTTGGAGCCGGGCGTGTAGACGAGGTCGGCGGCGAGTTCACCGTCGAGCTGCTCGGAGATCGATGCGTAGACATCGGCCTCCTCGGTGTTGTCCGGACGGGTCATCCATTCGATGACGGTGCCCGAGCCGGCGTCGGCGTCGGTGTCCGTCTCGGTTTCGGTGTCGCCGGTGTCGCCGGCGTCGCTGGTGTCGGTGTTCTCGGTGGCGGTGTCGTCGGCGGTGCTGTCGGCGGCGTCGTCGCTGCTACTGCAGGCGGCGGCGATCGTCGTCAACACGGCGAGGACGGCCAGGAGGCGGTACTTCATCGGTTTCTCTCCCACGGGTTGTGTCAGTGCGTGATGGCGGGCCGTCACGACCCCGGGTCGAAGCCCGGGATGTCAACGTTGACATCGACGCGTCGACGACCATACTGCCAACGTTGACAAGCGGCAATTGTCACGCCCGGTAGTCTTGCGGCCCATGGCACCGCCCTCCCGTCCGACCCTGCACGACGTGGCGGCGCGCGCCGGCGTGTCGGCCCGGACCGTTTCGCGGGTGGTCAACGGCGAGGCGGTGGTGTCGGAGGCGACGGCGACGGTCGTGCAGACGGCCATCGACGAGCTCGGCTACCGCCCGAACCTGGCGGCTCGCAGCCTGATCAATCGGCGCAGCGGCATGGTGGCGCTGTTGGTCACCTCGATGAACAACCCGTTCTTCGGCGAGTTCGCCGACGCCGTGCGTGCCGCCGCTGCAGCCCGAGGCCTCACCCTCGTGCTGGCCAGCTCCGACGACGACCCTGCGGCCCAGGAGCAGCTGCTCCGCAAACTCGAATCCCACGCGATCGAAGGTGTGATCGGCTTCTGCGCGGCGGGTGGAGAGGCCTCGATCGCTGAGCTCCAGCAGCGGGGTACTCCGTTCGTGCTGGTCAACGACGAGCTGCCCCCGCCCGGGGTCGCATCGGTCAGCGTCGACCTCGATCAGGGGGCCCGGCTCGCCGTCGCCCACCTCGTCGAGCGCGGTCACCGTCGGCTCGGAATGTTGGCGGGCGAACTCGACGGCGACCGCCTCGGCCCGCGCGAGATCGGGTTCACCGAGGCGTGCGCCGCGGCCGGCGTGGCCGCCACGATCGTCGACGCCCCCCACACCGTCGAGGGCGGCGCCGATGGTCTGACCCGGCTGCTCGCGGCCGAGCCAGCGACGACCGGCGTCTTCGCCCTCAACGACCTGATGGCGGCGGGAGCGATCCAGGCGGCCGCCGTGCTCGGTCGCCGCGTTCCCGACGACCTCGCCGTCGTGGGCTGTGACGACATCCAGCTGTCGTCGCTGCTGCATCCGCCGCTCACCACGGTGCGCAACGATCCGCGCGCCCTCGGGGAACTCGCCGTGTCGACCCTGGTGGGCATGATCGACGGCGCCGCACCGGCGCCGGCACCCGGTCGTCTCGCGGTCGAGCTGGTCGTGCGGGACTCGTCGTGACGACGACGGTCGTGTTCTTCCACGCCCACCCCGACGACGAGGCGATCTTCACCGGCGGCACGATCGCTCGGCTGGCTGCCGGGGGCGTGCGAACGGTCGTGGTGATCGCGACCGGCGGGGAGTTGGGGCTGGCGAGCGACGCCGGCGACCTCGGCGCTGTCCGTCGCTCCGAGGCCGTCGCCGCCTGCCAGGCGCTGGGCGCAGCCCGGGTCGACTTCCTGGGCTACGGCGACTCCGGGCTCTCGGGCGAAGGCGAGGAGGCTCCGGCCGGTTCGTTCGCGGCGGCGCCGATCGACGAGGCGGCGGCGCGCCTTGCCGCGATCATCGAGGACGAGGCAGCCGCATCGATCGTGTTCTACGACGAGGGCGGGATCTACGGTCACGTCGACCACCTCGCGGCGCATCGGGTCGGGCGACGAGCCGCGACCCTGGCCGGGGTGGCGACGGTGTACGAGTCGACCGTCGATCGGGAGTACCTCCACTTCGTCGAGACCCATCTCGTCGACGAGGCGCTCGGGTCGCTCTACGAGGTGTCGCCTCACGCCGCCCAGCCGGTCGGCGTGCCGACCGCCCTGGTGTCGACGACCGTCGACGTCCGATCGGTGCTGGCTGCGAAGCGGGCAGCGATGGCCGCCCACGCCAGCCAGCTGCCGGCCGGCGCCCCGCTGTTCGCCCTCGACGCCGACACGTTCGCCGGCGTCTACGGGTTCGAGTGGTACGTCCGCAGCGGGCCACCCGGAGCGATCGACGCTCTGGCCTTCTGACGGTCGATCCTGGGCCGGGAAGCGGCTCGGTGTGGTTTGATTGGGCCGTGCGGTTGGAGGCGAGAGCGTGGCGGGACGCGGCAGCACGCCTCGGCCTCGTGCTGGCGATGGTCGCCGGCGTGGTGCTGTCGGCTCGGCTGAACGCGCGGTTCACCTCCGACGAGGCGATGCCGCTGAGGGTGGTCCCGGCGCTCGGCCTCGTGACCGGCGTGCTGGTGGGCTGGCCTCGGTGGCGCGCCGAGGTGCTCACCGCGGTGTTCCTCGTGCCGATCGCGAGCTCGCTCCTCGCCGAGACGGCTGATCCGGTCGCCGTCGCCGGGTTCTCGGTCGCGCTCACGCTCCAGACGGCGCTCCTCGACGCATTGTTGCGGGGCCTCCTCGGGTACCCGGTGACGCTCCGGCGGCCATCCCACGCCATGATCCTCATCCTCGCCTGTCTCTCGGCCGTCGTCGCCGGTGCCTCCGCGGCGTGGGCCGGTCAGCTCCTGGTCGCCGAACCGCCCGGTCTGCCGGTCGAGGTCGGGTGGTCCACGTGGGTTCCCCGCTGCTTCGTCGAACTGGTCCTCGGGGTGTCGAGCGTCGTCGCCCTGCGCACGCCGGCGCGGCGGCTCGCGCACCGGCCCGGCCGCATGGAGGCCCTGATCGCCGCGGGGGCGCTCGGCGTGACGCTGTGGCTGTCGCTGGTCGAGGCGTTCACGGCGACGTACTTCGCCGCCCCGATCATCGTCTGGATGGCGATCCGCTTCGGTCCGAAGCTGGCTGCGCCGGCGCTCGCCGCCACCATCTCGTGGTTGGGTGTGATCGCCGTCGACGATCCCACGTCGTTCCAGGCCGCCGGCTCCCCAGCTCGCTTCGCCGTGCTCACGATGACGTTCGCTGCGGCCGGCGTCGCCCTCATCTACCTGGCCCAGCAGGCCGCCGACGCCCGGTTCAGCTTGCTCACGACGCTCTCCGCGCTCCCCGACACCGTCGCCCTCACGGCCGCCGGCGGCGGGATCGTCGAGGTGTGGGGGCCTCGCGACGACCCGCTGCCTCGACGGCTGCTCGAGGATCTCGTGGCCGACGCCGAGCGGGCCGGCCCCGGAGGCACGGGGCGTCGGGAGCACGGGGCCAAGGTGCTGGAGCACACGTGGCAGACGGGCGGCAACGGGCAGCGCCTCCACGTGGTTCGCGACGTGACCGCCGAGGTCGCGCTCGAGGACGAGCGTCGTCGGCGCCGCGACGAGGTGCAGCTCGCCACCCTCGCCGAACAGCGTCGCATCGCAGTGCGGCTCCACGGCGGACCGGTGCAGCAGCTGTCGGCGATCCTGCTCCGCCACGGCCACCTGCTCGATGCCGACGATCCGGCACGGGAGCTGGCCGAGCTCGAGGATCACCTCGTCGAGGTGATCGCGGACCTCCGCGCCGCCGCCAACGAGCTGATCCCGCCCGACGTCGGCGCCGGCTCCGTCGCCGAGGCCCTACGCGAGCTGGCGCCCCGGGTCTTCGGGACCCGCGTGGTCTGCGAGGTCGACGACCAGCGATGGAGTCACCACTCGACGGTCGAGTCGGAGACGCTGTACCTCGTGGCCAGCGAGGCGTTGGTGAACGCCTCGATCCACGCGCAGCCGAGCAGCGTCCGGGTCGCGCTCGTGGGCCTGCCGGGCCGGGCGGTGCTGTCGGTGTCGGACGACGGCCCCGGCATGCAGCCACCGTCCAAGGTTCGTCGGCACCTCGGGCTCCGGCTGATGCGTGATCGGCTCGCTGCCCTCGGCGGGACCTTGGAACTGTCGACCTCGGAGTCGGGCGGGGTGCTGCTCGTCG
>JBPEXC010000231.1:0-7041 GCA_052032035.1 Acidimicrobiales bacterium
GCCAGCATCCACCCCATCCACCGGGAGCCGGCGTGGTGCCGGAGCACGAGGATGGCGAGGACGACGAGGTGGACACCGAACACCGCGAGGCCGATCAGCCAGGCGGTCTCGAACGACGCCATGGCGTCGGCGACGGCGAGCTCGTGGCCGGCCCGGTCGGCGGGTCCGCCTCCCTCGAGGGCGCGGCCGACCAGGCGGAGGGCAGCGGCGTAGTCGACGAGCCCGACGCCGAGCAGCACCGTGTAGCCCACCCGGCTCCAGGCCGCGAGCAGCGACAGGTCGCCGTCGTGGCGGCGGAACCACAGGTGGAGGCCCCACGCCACCGCCAGGTCGGCCAGGAAGATCACGGTGAACGCGACGAACCCGAACCGGGCCCACCCGTACGACGCCTCGAGGTTGGCGGCGGTGGCGGCGGCATCGCCGTCGACGACGAGACGTTCCACGACGGCGAAGTTGCCGGCGATGGCGAACAGGAACAGGGCCACGTAGCCGACCCCGGCCACCAGGGCTCCCAGGCGGGCCCGTTCGTCCGACGACACAGCGTCCGACGACAGAGCGTCCGACGACAGAGCGTCCGGCGCCGAGCCGGTGGGGGTTCGCGTGCCGGGGATTCGTGTTGCGGGGGTCTGTGTTGCGGGGGTGCTGATGCTGGTCATCGTCCGGCCTCCTCGGTGAGGGCGGGCACGACGGCGATCTTGCCGGTGACGGCGCCGGCGTCGAGGCGGGCGAGGCTGTCGGCCACCCCGTCGAGACCGACGAGGCGGTCGATCTCGGGGGTGACCGTCCCGGAGGCGAGGGCGGTGGCGACCCGCTGCATCCACAGCGACGACTCCTGGGCCACGAAGAAGCCGAGGCGTTGGGACACGAACGGCGACCAGGCGGCGGCGAAGAGCTGTCGCTGGATGCCGCCGACGACGGCGCCGTCGTTCTCGCCACCGACGATGGCCAGGGTGCCCTCGGGCGTGAGGGCACGTCGCAGGGCTCGCACCGAGTGGCGACCGCCGGTGTCGATGATGGCGTCGAAGGCGCCGTCGCGGTCGACCCGTACGGCGAGCTGGGCCAGGAACCCGGTGGTGTGGTCGATCACGTCGGCGGCGCCCATGGCGCGGACCCGGTCGAGCTTGGCGGTCGACGCCACGCCGGTGACCTCGGCCCCGGCGCCGGCCAGGAGCTGGGTGGCGAAGGAGCCGACCCCGCCCGAGGCCCCGATCACGAGCACGCGGGCGCCTCGGCCCGGATCGCCGGCGAGGGCGATCGCCTGGAGGGCGGTCGAGCAGGAGATCCCGCTGACGGCGGCGTCGACGAGGTCGACGCCCGCAGGGACGAAGGCAAGCTTGTCGGCATCGGCGAGGGCCACGTCGGCGAACGTGCCCGAGCCGATCCCGAAGACCTGGTCGCCGCGTCGGAACCGGGTGACGCCGTCGCCGACGCTGCGGACGACGCCGGCGACGTCGAGGCCGGGCACCGGCTGACTGGGCCGGCGGAACCCGAAGCCCATCAGCCGGATCACCCACGGGCGACCGGTCATCAGGTGGGCGGTGCCGCGATCGACGGCGGCGGCGGCCACGTCGATGGCGACCTGGCCCGGGCCGGGCGTCGGCAGCTCGATGGTGCCTACTTCGAGGGTCTCGGGCCCGCCGTAGCGGTGCTGGGTGACGGCCCGGACCGTGACGGCGGCGGGACCGTCGGTCGTGGCTGGACGGTCGGGCGTGACGGCAGCGTTCGCTGCGGCGATCGTGGCGGCACTGATGGCGGCGGCGGTACTGGTGGCGGTACTGGCGGATGCGGTCATGGGGTCTCCCTCCGATTGGGTTCGTACTAAGTACGACTCGATGTGGTGGACGGTAAACGTACAAAGTACGATTGGCAAGAGATTTCTTCGGCCGTCGGGTCGGAGCGTGGCGACGAGGTGCTGGATGCCGAGGACGAAGCAGGGAACGAACACCCGACTGAGCAGGGAGATCGTGCTCGCAGGGGCGGTCGAGCTGGCCGACGGGATCGGGGCCGAAGCGCTCACGATCCGCAAGTTGGCCGACCACCTCGGCACCAAGCCGATGTCGATCTACCACCACGTCGCCAACAAGGACACGATCCTCGACGGCATGGTCGATCTGGTCTTCGCGGAGATCGAGGTGCCCCCCGCCGATCTCGAGTGGCGGGAGGCGATGACGGTGCGGATGCGGTCCGGACGGGCCGTGTTGCGGCGGCACTCGTGGGCACCCGCCCTCCTCGAGACCCGCACGACCCCCGGTTTCGCCACCCTCGCCCACCACGACGCCGTGCTCGGTTGCCTCTACGCCGCCGGCTTCTCCGACGGGGTGGCCTCCCATGCCTACGCCGTCCTCGACTCGTTCCTCTACGGCTTCGCGCTCCAGGAGGCGACCCTCCCCTTCGACGACGGTGTGCCGCCGCCCGAGCTCGTCGAGTCGATCGCCGACTCGATCCCGGCCGAGCAACTGCCCAACCTGCGGCGCCAGGTCGGCCACGTCGTCCGACCCGGCTACTCCTTCGGCAGCGCCTTCGACGTCGGCCTGGGCATCCTGCTCGACGGGTTCGAGGCCAGGCGCCTGGCCGAACTCGACGCTCGAGGACCGGCGGAGGCGTGACCGTCGCCCGCCGCGTCCTGGTGTGCGAACCGTGGTGGCGAGGGTCGCACCGGGCGTGGGCCGAGGGCTGGGCGCAGCACACCCGCCACGACCTCGACGTGGTCGGGGTCCGGGCCGGGAGCTGGCGCTGGCGGCTGCGGGCGGGCGCCGTCCCGGTCGCCGCGGCCCTCGCCGATCGTCTCGACCGGCTCGATCGCGACCCGCCCGATGCGGTGGTCGTGTCCGGCGCGGTCGACGTGGCCCAACTGCTCGGCCTGGCCCGGCGCCGCCTCCCCGCCGACGTGCCGGTCGCCGTGATGCAACACGAGAGCCAGCTCGTGCACCCGACCCCGGACGGGCGGCTCGACGACGAGGCGGCGCTGCGCAACTGGTTGTCGTGGCGGGCCGCCGACGCGGTCTGGTGGAACTCGGCCTTCCACCGCGACGCCGTGCTCGCGGCGCTGCCGGGCTGGCTGCGGTCGATCCCGGCCGACGATCGGGGCGGCGACCCCGATCGACTGGTCGCCGACCTGGCCGCCCGCAGCGAGGTCGTGCACGTCGGGATCGACCCGCCGGCGGCCGGTCCCGGCGCCGTGCCTCGGTCGGGCCCGCCGATCGTGCTGTGGCCCCACCGGTGGGAGTGGGACAAGGATCCCGACGCCTTCGTACGTGCCCTGGGCCGCCTGGCGGACGACGGCCACGACTTCCGGGTGGTGCTGGCGGGCGACGAGCCGACGGTGGGGACCTCGGCCCGCGCCGACGTCGCCGCCGAACTCGGCCGGCGGGTGGCCGCCGTCGGTCCCTTCGAGCGCGAGGCCTACGAGGCGTGGCTGGCCGTCGCGGACGTCGTGGTGAGCTGCGCCCGTCACGAGTTCTTCGGGGTCGGGGTGGCCGAGGCGATCGTCCACGGGGCGTGGCCCGTCGTCCCCGACGACCTCGCGTATCGCGAGGTCGTGCCCGACTGCGCGCCCCGCTACCGGCGGGGCACCTTCGGGTCGGCGCTCCGCTCGGCCCTGACCGAGCCGCCCTCGCTCGACGACCGGCGGACGGTCGCGGCGACGGTGGCCGAGCGGTTCGGCTGGCCGACGGTGGCGGCCCGGCTCGACGCCGCCGTCGACCGCCTCGTCCGGGGTGACGTCGACTGAACCGACCCGGCGGTCTTGCGCCGGCGATGGTGCCGTGGCCACGCTGACGGGCATGCTCACCGACATCGCCGGGGTCACGGTCGGTCACTGGACCGACGCCGAGGCCCGAACCGGCTGCACGGTCGTCGTCCTCCCCCCGGGGACGGTGGCGTCGGGCGAGGTGCGCGGCGGCGCCCCCGCCACCCGTGACTTCGCCCTGCTCGATCCGACGCGACTGGTCTCCCAGGTCGACGCCGTGGTGCTGTCGGGTGGTTCGGCCTTCGGTCTCGCCGCCGGCGACGGCGTCGCCGACTGGCTGGCCGACCACGAGCGCGGGTTCGAGACCGCCGCAGGCCGGGTGCCGATCGTGGTGGGCATGTCGCTCTACGACCTCGGGGTGGGCGACGCCGCCGTCCGACCGGGCGCCGCGCAGGGGCGGGCCGCCGCGGAGGCGGCCGGGCCCGGCCCCCACGCCGTCGGGGCGGTCGGCGCCGGCACCGGGGCGACCGTGGCGAAGTGGTGGGGGCCCGATGCGGTCGCCCCGGGCGGGATCGGCGCCGCCACGATCTCGGTGCCGATCCCGGCCCCGACCGGGGAGGACGGCACAGCAGCCGACGCCGAGCCGCTGGTCGTCAGCGCCCTCGTCGCCGTCAACGCGCTCGGACGTCCGACCGACGTCGGCTTCGACGACACGGTGGACCCGGGCCCGCCGGTCCGCACCCAGCTCGGGGCCAACACGACGATCGGCGTGATCGTCACCAACGCGATCGCCGACGCCTCGCTGTGCCATCTCCTCGCCCAGTCGGGGCACGACGGCTTCGCCCGCGCTCTCTTCCCGGCCCACACCCTCGCCGACGGCGACGCCCTCGTCGCCGCCGCCACCGGCCGGGTCGAGGCCGATCCCTTCCATCTGCGGGTGCTCGCGCAGCAGGCGGTCGCCGCCGCCATCCGCACCCTCGCCTGAAGCGGCGACCACAATCGCTCGATGGGCGCGCAGCAACCCGGTGGCTTCGCCGGCGACAAGAAGAAGGGCCAGTCGATCCTCGGACCGATCGAACGGCGGTTCATCGACTGGGCGATACCGAAGGTGCCGCGGCCGATCATGAGCCATCACCTGACGATGGTCACCCTGGCATGGAGCGTCGGCACCGTGCTGTTCGGCTGGCTCGCTCGCGACGACCGGGCCTGGTTGCACGGCGTGTCGGTGATGGTGTTCGGGCAGTGGCTCACCGACTCGCTCGACGGCTCGCTCGGCAAGTATCGCAAGCAGGGGCTGGTGAAGTGGGGGTTCTTCATGGACCACCTGCTCGACCTGCTCTTCGCCGGCAGCATCGTCATCGCCTACTCGTTCCTGGTCGAGGCCCCCTACCTCCGCTTCCTGTTCCTGATCCTGCTGCTCGTGACGTGTGCGTCGATGGCGGTGTCGTTCCTCTCGTTCGCCGCCACGAACCAGTTCCAGATCGCCTACTACGGGATCGGCCCGACCGAGATCCGGATCGGCTACATCGCGCTCGACACCTTCGTCGTCTACGCCGGGACCGAGATCTTCTCGTGGGGGGTGCCGGTGGTCGTCGGCCTCAACCTCGTCGCGTTCGCCGTGCTCGTGGGCCAGAGCAGCCGGAACCTGTGGCGAATCGACTACGAGGCGAACGTGGACGGCGCCGCTCGCCCCTGACGGCGCGAGCCGTCCCTGGTCGCGCCGTCAGTGGTGTCAGCGGGACCGGTCGGCCCGCAGGGCCCGTCCGGCAGCATCGGCCGCTGCGGCCGCCTCGGCGTCGAGGTCGAGGACCGTGCCGCCGGCGGGGAGATGGGCGACCACCTCGAGGCCGCCGAGGGCGCCACGGCGCAGCTCCAGCGAGCCGCCGAAGGCGCGCACCCGCTGCCGCATCAGGTCGATCCCGAGATGCCGCCGACCGGCGGACGGGGTCGTCATCCCGGGCCCGTCGTCGGCGACCGACAGCGACCAGCCGGAGGCATCGGCCCGCAGGGTGATGCGGACCTCCTCGGGGCGGGCGTGCACCGCAGCGTTGGCCAACGCCTCCTTGCCGACCAGGTAGAGCGCGTCGCGCTCGGCCGCCGGCGGCGCCCGCCAGTCGCTGTCGTCGATCGACACGACGGTGCGGGCGTCGAGGAGCCGGGCCGCCAGGTCGGCGAGTGCGGGCGCGAGCCGCCCGGCGCCGACGTCGATCGGAACGAGGAGGTCGACCAGGTTGCGCAGGTCGGCGATCGTGGCGGCGAGTCGGCCCTCGAGCACGTCGATGTCGGCGGCGGCGCCCGTGCTGGTGCCGGCGGCTCGGAGTCGTCCGAACTGGAGGAGCAGAGCCGACAGGTCCTGGATCGGCCCGTCGTGCAGGCGCGCCCCGAGCGCCTCCTGCTCTGCCCGGCGGGCACGGTCGACGTCGCGGCGTCGCTGGCTGCGCGAACTCCGCAGCAGCTGCCGGGTGGTGACGTCGCGCACGACGTGGACGGCACGGTCGCTCGGCGCCGGCATCCAGGTGTGTTCGAGGGTGCGCCCCGACGGCATCGAGATCGAGCGGCGCCCCCGATCGTCGGTCGCACCGGCGGCGATCGAGCCGAGCTCGTCGGCCGTGACGCCATCGGCGGACGTGCCCCACGACTCGATGATCCTGCCGTCCTGGTGGGTGAGGGCGACCACGTCGGTCACCGCCGACAGGGTCGTCGACAGGTGCGACCGATCGTCGGCCGCCTGTTGGGCCAGGGCCGTGGTGACGACCGTCGCGGCGACGAGCGCCATGGCGAAGGCCGCCCACCCCGGGGTCGGCAGTCGACCCTGGATGCCGCCGCTGCCCCGCACCCCGATGGCGGTGATGGCCACCGTCGACAGGGCGACGGCCGGGGCCGCGAGACGAGACCCGAAGCGGATCGCCAGCCACACCGCGATCGGGGCGACGGTGAAGGCGGCGACGAACTCGACGAACCCGGCCACGGCGAGCACGCCGGCGAGGCAGGCGAGGGCGATCGCCGCCTCGATCCTGCCGGCACTGCTCCGGAGTCGCGCCGACGGCATCCGCAGGGCGAGGGCGGCGGGGACGAACACGGCGGTCTCGACGAAGAAGCTCGACGACCAGCTCACCCAGCGCGTGTCGGTCGGCGTCGTCGCATCGTCGACCAGGGTCGGCGGCAGCTCGGCCAGGGTCGCCCCGACCGCCGCCGCCGCCAGTGCCGTGCAGAGCAGGGCGACCGCATGCCACGGGCGTCGGATCTCCACCGGGTCACCGAGCAGGTGGCGGAGCCCGAACACGACGATCGCCACCTGCGTGGTGCCCGCGACGGCGAGCCCGACGATCACGATCGGGGGTCGGTCGGTGAGC
>JBPEXC010000232.1:0-4059 GCA_052032035.1 Acidimicrobiales bacterium
CGCCGTCGTCGGTGCGGGTGATCGCCCGGGGGGCACCGTCGCCGGCGATGGCGTCGCCGGCGTCACCGACGTCGCCGGTCTCGTCGGCATCGGTGCCGGCTCGGGTGACGTCGCCGGCTGCGACCGTCGTGGTCGCAGGCGGTTCGCCCGACAGGTCGGTGGTGTCGACGTCGCCGGCGGCGCCGACGTCCCGGGCGACCTCGGCGGTCACGTCGGAGCCGGTGGCCTCGTCGGCGCCGTTGTCGGTCTGGCCCTCGACCAGCCTCGACGGTCCGCCGTCGGCGGTCTCGGTGTCGGTCGTCGTGATCGGCACCAGGGCCGGGTCGACGGTGACGGCCACCTCGGCGCCGTCCTCGCCCTCGCCGGTCTCGCCCTCCGCCGCCGGGTCGGTCCCGTCGGCGTCGGTCGCCTCGGCGTCGCCGTCGGTCTCCTCGCCGTCGCGGTCGCCGCCATCATCGGTCCGGTCGGCCGCGTCGTCGGCACGGTCGGTCTCGGCACGGTCGGTCTCGGTGCGGTCGGTGTCGGCGCGATCGGCGGCTCGGTCGGCGTCGTCGGCGCGATCGGCTGCCTCGTCGCGTTCGGCGCTGCGCCGGTCGGCCGTCCGGTCGGCAGCGCGATCGGTCGCGCGATCGGCGCCGCTACCGGTCCGAGCGGCGCCGTCGGCGGCGCCCCGGTCGAGGGCGGTGGTGAGGATCTGGTCGAACGCCGTGGTGGAGGTCGTCGACGAGCCCGACGCGTCGGCGGCGCCGAATCGAGCGGTCGGCGGCGTGGCGGCCGCCGGGGTGAGGAGGAGTTCGTTCATGATCGTGCTCTCCAGGCACGGGTGACGTCGGTGACGTAGTTCTGGGTCTCGGGGTAGGGAGGAATGCCGCCGTGCTGGCTCACCGCGCCGGGGCCGGCGTTGTAGGCAGCGAGGGCGAGTTCGATCGAACCGAATCGGTCGAGGTTCGATCGCAGGTAGCGGGCGGCACCGTCGATGGCCGAGGCGACGTCGAACGGGTCGACGCCGAGCTCGGCGGCGGTGGCCGGCATGAACTGCATCAGGCCCTGGGCGCCGGCGGGACTCACGGCGTCGGGGCGGAAGCTCGACTCGACCGAGGCGACGGCGGCGAGCAGGGCCGGGTCGATGCCGTGAGCGGCGCCGGCCTGTTCGAACAGGGGCTGCAGCGAGGCCTCGGTGGCCGTCGTGGCGGGACCCGACGCCGTCGGCGTCGCGCCGGTCAGCGGGGTGGCGGTGGCGCCGCCCACGTCGACGATCCGACGGATCGTGGCGATCGGTCGGTCGATCGCCTCGACCTTGACGACCTCGCCGGTGCGGGGCGCGTGCAACATCTGGCCGTTGCCGACGTAGAGGGCCACGTGGTTGACCGGCTCACCGAAGGCGAGCACGTCACCCGGCCGGGCGAGCTCGATCGACGGGACCTCCACGCCCATCTGGGCCTGGTGGCGTGACCACTTGGGCATGTCGACACCGATGTCGGCGTAGGCCTGCTGCACGAGGCCGGAGCAGTCGAAGCCGGTGTCGGCCTCGGTGCCGCCCCACAGGTAGGGGATGCCGAGGTACTGCATGGCTGCGGTCACCGCGGCGCTGCCGGCGGCATCGGCGGCGATGGTGCCGACGCCCGTCCCGCCGAGACCGTCGGTCCTCGGGAGGCCGGTGGACGACACCGTCGTCTGCGGACGGATCGTGGTGGTCGCCGCGCCGCCCAACGCGCCGGCGTCGAGTGCTGCGCTCGAGCCGGCGAGAAGGGCGCCGAAGGCCGCACCGTCGGCGGAAGCCGACGGCGAGGCCGTGCCGGGGAACCGGCCGGTGAGCTCGGCCATCCGAGCCTCGATCGATCCGATCCTGGCGTCGATGTTGCCGACCGGGCTCATCGGGAGCCTCCCCGCTCGTCCGCGCCGAGTCGGGCGGTGACGAGGTCGAGCAGTTCGCTGCGATCGGCCCGATCGGCCTCGAGCCGAGCCCGTTCGCGAGCACGGTCGAGGAGCCGTTCGGTCGAACGCTGGCGGCGCTTCGCCTCGTGCCAACCGGCGAGGTCCTCGGCGGCAGCCCGGGCGACCTCGACGCGTTCGGTGGTCAGGAACTCCACGCGTCGGTGACCGGCCTCGAGCAGGTGGCGGCCGAGTCGGGGGTCGACGGTGGCCGTCGCTCCCGAGGCCGCACGGGCCTCGGCGATGGCGCTGTCGGCGGCGCGGAGGCGCGCGGCCGAGACGGCGGCGGTCGCCCGCGCCCGTTCCTCGCGCAGCGATGCCAGGCGGTGCAGTCGTTCGAGGCGCCGGCTCACCTGCGGCCTCCGGCACCGACGAGCATCCCGGGCGCAGCCGGTGTCCCACCTGCGGCGGCGGCGTTGCCCGGCGCTGCGAAGCCTCCCGATCCGGCGAAGCCGGCGACAGGGGAGGCACCCGCGCTCGGGCCGGCGGCGCCGCCGGCTGCGCCGAACGTCGCGCCTCCCATCGCCGCGGAGCGGTCGACGATCGCGGCGAGTCGCTGCCAGGCCTGGGCGCCGGGGGTGGCCTCGGCGAGATCCTGCCGGCAGAAGTCGACGAGGGGGCCGTGGAGCTCGACGGCCTGGTCGATCTGGGGGTCGGTGCCGGCGGTGTAGGCGCCGACCTCGAGCAGGTCGCGTGCGCTGTCGTGGGTGGCCAGCAGCGCTCGGGCCCGGGTGGCGAGCCGGCGCTGCTCGTCGGTCGTGACGGCCTTGGCCACCCGCGAGGCCGACTGGAGGACGTCGATGCTGGGGAAGTGCCCGGCGTTGGCCAGATCCCGCGACAGCGAGATGTGGCCGTCGAGGATCGAGCGGACCGAGTCGCCGATCGGGTCGTTGAGGTCGTCGCCCTCGACGAGGACGGTGTAGAAGCCGGTGATCGAGCCGTGGGCCGAGGTGCCGGCGCGCTCGAGGAGGGTGGGGAGGAGCCCGAACACCGACGGTGGGTAGCCGCGGGTGGTGGGCACCTCGCCGGCGGCCAGGCCGATCTCTCGCTGGGCCATGGCGAAGCGGGTGACCGAGTCCATCACGAGGTTGACGTCGCGCCCCGAGTCGCGGAACCACTCGGCGATCCGGGTGGCGAGGAACGCTGCGTTGCGCCGAACGAGTGCGGGGGCGTCGGAGGTGGCCACGATGACGACGGTGCGGGCGAGACCCTCGGGGCCGAGGTCGTGGTTGATGAACTCGGCGACCTCTCGGCCTCGCTCGCCGACGAGGCAGGCGACGTTGACGTCGGCGTCGCTGCTGCGGACGAGCATCGACAGCAGGCTCGACTTGCCGACGCCGGAGCCGGCGAGGATGGCGACGCGCTGGCCGCGCCCACAGCTGAGCATCGTGTCGATCACGCGGACCCCGGTCAGCAGGGGGCGCTCGACGATCGGGCGCGACAGCGCCGGCGGCGGGTCGAGGTGGAGGCCGACCCGTTCGGTGTGGAGCGGCCCGAGGTCGTCCATCGGCTGGCCCATGCCGTCGAGCACCCGGCCGAGGAGCTGTTCGCCGACCGGTGCGTCGAGTTGGCGTCCGGTGTGGAGGACGGGGTCACCGCAGCGGTGTCCCCGCAGGGAGCCGAAGGGGAGGGCGACCGCGCGTTCGCCGTGGATCGCCACGATCTCGGCCGGCACCGGGGGCCCGCCGTGGCCGTCGCCGATCGTCACCAGGTCGCCGACCCCGACATCGAGCCCGACGACGTCGGCGAGACGCTCGGTGAGCTCGAGGATCCGACCCCGCACCGGGGGCGCGACGATCTCCGCCAGCTGGCGGGCGCGCTCGGCGGGACCGAGATGGGCGAGGGGGAGACGAGGCACGAGGACGGTCCTAGAGCAGGGCGTCGCGCAGACGGTCGAGGGCGTCGGACAGGCGGCCGTCGACGGTGGTGTCGCCGACGGTCACCACGGCGTCGCCGCGCTGGAGCGAGGCGTCGGGCACGATCGTGAACCGGCGGTCGCCGGTGACCCGCTCGACGTGGCCGAGGGTCTTGATGTCCTCCGGGTGGAGTCGGGCCTCGATGTCGCCGAGTTCGGGGCCGATCGCCAGGCAGCGGGCGATCGCCTCGAGGCCGGGGTCGTCGGCGACG
>JBPEXC010000233.1:0-2693 GCA_052032035.1 Acidimicrobiales bacterium
CTCGGCGACGGTGCCCTCGAAGTGGCCGAGGCTGGCGAACCGGAGCGGTTCGGTGGTGAGGAAGTCGAACCACCAGTTCGGCCGGGTGGCGGCGTTGAGCACGGTCGAGGCCGTGATCGCCGGCGGAATGGTCAGGCCGTTGTACTTGTCGCGCAGGCGGGCCCCGGCGACGGGGACGTCGACGGTGATCAACAGCGAGTCGTAGCCGGCGGCGATCGCCCGCTCGACCAACGCCATCGAACGGTCGCGGTCCTTCCACATGTAGAGCTGGAACCAGTTGCGCCCGGCGGGGTTGGCGGCGGCGACGTCCTCGATCGAGGTGGTGCCCATCGTCGACAGGGAGAACGGCACGCCCGTGGCGCCCGCCGCGCTGGCGCCTGCGAGCTCACCCTCGGTCTGCATCATCCGGGTGAACCCGGTCGGGGCGATCCCGAACGGGTAGGCGACGGGGGCGCCGAGCACGTCCCACGACGTCGACACGTGTTCGACGTCGCGCAGGATGGCCGGGTGGAACTCGATGTCGCGGAACGCCTGCCGGGCTCGGGCCAGCGACAGCTCGTCCTCGGCCGCGCCGTCGGTGTAGTCGAAGGGCGCTCGCGGCGTCCGCCTCTTCGCGATGTCGCGCAGATCCCAGATCGTGTGGGCGCTCTCGAGGCGCCGCCGAACCGGGTCGAGCACGGGCTTCTTGGGGCGCATCAAGGGCGCGAGTTCCTTGACGGCGGGCAGTTGGCGACGCACGGCGGACGTGGGGCGGGACATCTCGAGGGGCCTCAGGCTTGGAGTCGGGGACGTGGTCCATAGGTTGCCAGCTCGCTCGCCCGGGTGCGCCGCCGCAGGGCGTCCAGCGACTCACCGGCGAAGGCGACGGCACGAGCCTGCACGAGCAGGTTGCCGAGGGCGGTGGCCTCGACCGGGCCGGCGACGACCGGGCGGCCGCTGCGATCCGCGGTGAGCTGACACAGGAGGGAGTTGAGGGCACCGCCGCCGACGACGTGGATCACCTCCACGTCGCGTCCGGTCAGCCGCGCCGCCGTGTCGACGGCGTCGGCGAAGGCGTCGGCCAGCGACTCGACGATCAGGCGGGCCCACGCTGGCCGGGTGGCGGGCACCGTCGCGCCACGGGCCGTCAGATGGTCGGCGAGGGCGGCGACCATGTCGGTAGGCGCCAGGAAGGCCGGGTCGTTGGGATCGACGAGCACGGGCGGCGTGGGTTCGTCGCCGGCAGCCGCGAGGAGCGCCGGGAGGTCGACGGGCGCTCCGTCGGCGCGTGACCACTCGGCGACCGCCTCGTTGAGCAGCCACAGGCCCATCACGTTGTGGAGGAACCGGACCCGACCGTCGACGCCGGCCTCGTTGGTGAACCCGGCGACGCGAGCCTCCTCGGTGAGGATCGGGGCCTCGAGTTCGAGCCCGACGAGCCCCCAGGTGCCGCACGAGACATAGGCCGCCGTCGACGGGTCGGCCATCGGCACGGCGGCGACGGCCGAGGCGGTGTCGTGGGAGCCGACGGCGACGACGGGCACCTCGGCGCCGATCTCGGCCGACACCATCGGCAGGGTCGCGCCGACGCGGGTGCCGGGGTCGACGAGGTCGGCGAAGAGGGATCGCGGGTACCCGAGGCGCTCGATCAGGTCGTCGTCCCACGCGCGGTCGACGGCGGTGAGCAGGCCGGTGGTCGACGCGTTGGTCACCTCGGCCACGCCGACGCCGGTGAGCCAGAAGGTCAACAGGTCGGGGATCAGCAGCAGGCCGTCGGCCAGGTCGAGGAGGCCACCGGCCCGTTCGGCGGCGAGCTGGTAGAGGGTGTTGAACGGCAGGAACTGCAGGCCGTTGCGGGCGTAGAGGCCGGCGTGGTCGATCGCGGTGTGGTCGAGCGCAGAGTGGTCGAGCGCAGAGTGGACGAGGTCGACGCCGGCCCCGTTGCGGTCGTCGCGGTAGTGGCGCGGGTTGGCGAGCAGGCGGACCGCGTCGCTCGATGCGTCGGTGCGGAGCAGGCCGTAGTCGACCGCCCACGAGTCGACCCCGATCGAGGCCAACCCGTCGGGGCCGGCGGCCCGCGCCGCGGCGGCGAGGCCGTCGAGGGCACCCCGCCACAGCGACAGCACGTCCCACGACAGGCCGTCGGGGGTGCGGACCGGGCCGTTCCAGAACCGGTTGGTGACCTCGAAGGTCACCCCGCCGGCGTCGACCCGGCCGTGCACGACCCGCCCGCTGGTGGCGCCGAGGTCGACGGCTGCGACCTCGACGGTGGGCTGGATCGTCGTCACCGGCTCAGCGCAGGAAGGCGGCGGCGACGCCGGCGTCGACGGGGACGTGGAGCCCGGTGGTGTGGCTCAGCTCGGGACCGGTGAGCACGGCGACGGCGTTGGCCACGTGCTCGGGCAGCACCTCGCGCTTGAGGATGGTGCGCTGTGCGTAGAACTCCCCGAGCTTCTCCTCCTCGATGCCGTAGGTGGCGGCGCGGTTGGCGCCCCAGCCCCCGGCGAAGATGCCCGACCCCTGCACGACGCCGTCGGGGTTCACACCGTTGACCCGGATCCCGTGGGCCCCGAGCTCGACGGCGAGGAGCCGCACCTGGTGGGCCTGGTCGGCCTTGGTGGCGGAGTAGGCGATGTTGTTGGGGCCGGCGAAGATCGAGTTCTTCGAGGCGATGTAGATCACGTCGCCGCCCATCTCCTGGTCGACCATCGCCG
>JBPEXC010000234.1:0-13084 GCA_052032035.1 Acidimicrobiales bacterium
TGGGTCGCGTCCACCGAGGGCATCGGCCCGCCCTGGAACACCTGGCCCCCGGCGGAGTGACGCACCACTCGGCCGACTGAGGTTTCGGCCGGGCGCGGTCGGGACATCCCCGTTGCATGGAAGCGCTCGTGGTGGTCGGTCTCGGCATCGTGGTCATCACCCTCGTCGACATGGTGGCGACGGTGATCGGTGTGAGCGGCGGCCATGCGTGGATCTCGCGGACGGTCAGTCGTTCGGTGTGGAGCGGCGCCGCAGCCTTGCATCGTCGGGCCCCGTCCCATGCCGCCCTGCGGATCGCGGGGCCGGCGGTCGTGGTGGGGATCACGCTGGTCTGGACGCTGAGCCTGGTCCTCGGGTGGGCCGTCGTCTTCGCTGCCGACGGCGCGCTGCGCTCGACCGACGGTGACGGTGCGGTGGTGATCACCGACGTCGCTGACCACGCTGCGGCGATGGTGCTCGGTGGCTCGAGTCCCCTGGCCGGCAGCGACGGCCAACCCTGGTCCCTTCTGTCCCGAGCGGCGCGATTCACGGGCATCGGCTTGACCTCGCTGGGCATCGCCTACGCCCTCCCGATCGTCGGGGCGGTGGTCCGGTACCGCCGGGTGGCCCGCTCGATGAGCTCGCTCGGTGGGCGCGACGGTGACCTTATGACCACCGCGTGGCTCGACGGGCACGACTCGGTGGTGCATCTGCACCTGATCAACCTGACCGCCGATCTGGCGCAGGTGGCGGAGGAGATCCGGGCCTACCCGGTCGTGCCCTTCTTCCACTCCCGGGAGCCGGATGCGGCGATGGCGGTGGCCGTCGACCGACTCCACCGCTTCCTCCAGCGGCGCAGCGCCGACCACACGACCGTGCCGTCGTCGGTCGTGGAGCCGCTCGAGCAGGCCCTGGAAGGGGTGCTCGAGGTGATCCGGGCGCACTTCCTCGCCGGGGCGGTCGACGGCGACGACGCACGGGCGACGATCGATGCCTGGCTCGACCGCGACGGGTGGGTCGGTTCGGAGGGCTGGGCGACGGTCGGCGCCGGCCACTAGCGTGCGCCACGCCGGCCGGGAGGGACCGGGGCGGCAAGGGGATCATCGTGAGCTTGTTGGGGACCAGGGTTCGTCGGGTCGAGGACCCCGCGTTGTTGCGCGGCGCCGGCCGCTACGTCGGCGACATCGTTCCCGACGGCGCGCTCCACGCCGTGTTCGTCCGCTCGATCGAGGCGCACGGCACGATCCGCTCGATCGACACCGAGGACGCGCTCGCCGCCGAGGGCGTGGTCGCCGTCCTCACCGCTGCCGACCTCGGCCTCGAGGCCAAGCCGCCGGCGATGCCGGCCCTCAACCAGCAGATGCTCCGCTCGGCCCTGGCCGCCGACACGGTGCGCTACGTCGGTGAGCCGGTGGCCATCGTCCTCGCCGAGACCGCACGCCAGGCGACCGACGCCGCCGAACTCGTCATGGTCGACCTCGACCCGCTCCCGGCGGTCGCCGACCCGTCTGCGGGGCTTGCGGAGGGCGCGACGCTCGTCCATCCCGACGCCGGCACCAACGTCGTGTTCGCCCTGCCCGAGGCGGAGGACGACATCATGGCCGACTGCGAGGTGACGGTGGAGCTGACCTTCCGCAATCCCCGCATGAGCGGCGCACCGATCGAGCCGCGAGCCGCCGTGGCCGACTGGGACGGCGACCGGCTGACGCAGTGGTCGTCGACCCAGTTCCCCCACACCGCCCGCGACGCCCTCGCGAACGGCTGCGGCGTGCCGGCCGACCAGGTGCGCGTCATCACCCCCGAGGTCGGCGGCGGGTTCGGCGCCAAGTCGGGGTCCTACCCCGAGGACATCGTCGTCGCCCTCGCCGCTCGCAAGGCCGGCCGCCCGGTGAGCTGGGTGGAGACCCGCACCGAGAGCATGCTCAACCTGGCCCACGGACGGGCCCAGGACTTCACCGCCACCCTCGGCGGCGACCGCGAGGGGAACGTCACCGCCTACCGGCTCCACATCGTCCAGGACGCCGGCGCCTATCCGCTCACCGGGGCGATCCTGCCGATGATCGGCCGCATGATGGCCACCGGGGTCTACGACATCCCGACGATCGACATCTCGGCCTTCTCGGTGGCCACCAACACCACGCCCGTCGGCGCCTATCGCGGGGCCGGCCGCCCCGAGGCCGCCCATGCGATCGAACGCATGATGGACCTCTTCGCCGCCGAGATCGGCATGGACCCCGCCGAGCTCCGCCGCCGCAACTTCATCCCCGAGGCGGCGTTCCCGTTCACCACGCCGTCCGGCCTGACCTACGACACCGGCCGCTACGCCGATGCCCTCGACAAGGTGCTCGACGCCATCGACATCGACGCCCTGCGGGCCGAGCAGGAGCGGCGCCGGGTCGACGGCGACCGACTCCTCGGCGTCGGGTGGGCGGCCTATGTCGAGATCGCCAATCCGATGGGCAGCGGCGAGTTCGGCAGCGTCGAGGTGCGGCCCGACGGCACCGCCCTGGTGCTCACCGGCTCGTCGGCCCACGGCCAGGGCCACCACACGACGTTCGCCCAGATCGCCGCCGACACCCTCGGCATTGATTTCGACAAGATCGAGGTGCGTCACGGCGACACCGCCGAGGTGCTCCGGGGCGGCGGCACCGGCGGCTCACGCTCGCTCCAGGCCGGTGGCTCCGCCGTGCTCCAGGCCAGCGAGGCCGTGGTCGACAGCGCCAAGGCGCTCGCGGCGTCGATGCTGGAGGCCAACCCGGCCGACGTCGTGCTCGACGCCGACGCCGGACGGTTCTCGGTGATCGGCACGCCGGCGGTGAGCCTCGGGTGGGCCGAGGTGGCGGCCGAGGCCGAGGGGCGATCCGAACAGCTGCTGTCCGAGATCGACTTCGACCCGCCCGGGGCCACGTTCCCCTTCGGCGTCCACGCCAGCATCGTCGAGGTCGACGCCGACACCGGCCAGGTGAAGGTGGTGCGTCACGTGGCCTGTGACGACGCCGGCATCATCGTCAACCCCCTGATCGTCGATGGTCAGGTCCACGGGGGTATCGCCGCCGGGATCGCGCAGGCGTTGATGGAGGAGTTCCACTACTCCGACGACGCCATCCCGCTCACCGCCACCTTCATGGACTACGGCATCCTGTCGCCGACCGAGCTGCCGTCCTACGAGCGCATCGAGCAGGAGACCTCGACCGGGGTGAACCCGCTCGGCGTGAAGGGCATCGGCGAGGCCGGCACGATCGGGGCGACCCCGGCCGTGCAGAACGCCGTCGTCGACGCCCTCGCTCATCTCGGCGTGCGCCACGTCGACCTGCCGCTCACCGCCGAGCGGGTGTGGCGGGCGATCACCGAGGCCTGAGCCCCCGGGCAGGAGCCGCCGTTCGCGTGGTGACGCCGAGCGAACACTGCTCGCATTTGTGCGCGGTCGAGCGGGTTCGTAGCGTCTGCGGCCATGGCCATCAGGTTTCCCGAACTCGGCTTCTACACCCTCGCCGGAGCGCCCCAGTCACCCCGTGAGTTGATCGACGAGGTGCGAGACGCCGAGGCGATGGGTCTCGGCGCCGCCTTCATCTCCGAGCGCTTCAACATCAAGGAGGCGGCGACCCTGTGCGGGGCGGCCGCCGCCGTGAGCGAGGAGCTCCGGATCATCACCGGAGCCACCAACCACAACACCCGGCACCCGATCGTCACCGGCTCCTACGCCACGACGATGCACTTCCTCACCGGGGGACGGTTCTGCCTCGGTATCGGGCGCGGCATCGGGCCGATGCAGGACGCGTTCGGCATGGGGCGCATCACCACGGCGCAGATGGAGGACTTCGCCCAGCTGATGCGCCGACTGTGGAAGGGCGAGACGATCGTCGGTCACGACGGGCCGGCGGGCTCGTGGCCCGTCCTGCGGCTCGACCGCACCTTCGACGAGGAGATCCCCCTCGGCCTGGTGGCGTTCGGCCCCAACTCGCTCGAACTCGGCGGCCGGGCCTTCGACGACGTGATCCTCCACACGTTCTTCACCGACGAGACCACCGAGCGCTGCGTGCAGACGGTGAAGCGGGCGGCGGAACGAGCCGGTCGCAACCCCGACGACGTGCGCGTCTGGTCGTGCTTCGCGACGATCGGCGATCACCTGCCCGAGCCGCTCCGGCTCAAGAAGACCGTCGGGCGCCTCGCCACCTACCTCCAGGGCTACGGCGACCTGATGGTGTCGACGAACGACTGGGATCCCGCCGTGCTCGCTGCGTTCCGAGCCGACGACCTCGTCGCCAGTTTTCCGGGTGCGATCGACGACAAGGCGACGACCGAGCAGCTCGAGCACGTCGCCACCCTGATTCCCGACGAGTGGCTGGCGCCGTCGGCCACCGGATCACCCGAGCAGTGCGTCGACGCCATCCGTCACCAGTTCGATCTCGGCGTCGACCGCATCATCCTCCACGGCGCTACGCCCACCCAGTTGGCGCCGATCGTCGACGCCTACGCTGCTCGACCGAGCTGAGCGACGGCGGCGGCGACCACCTCGGCATAGCGGGGCCGGCACGCCTCGAGCCAGGCGGGGTCGTCGTCGAGGAACGCGGCCCGCACCTGGGCGCGGATCTGGGCGGCGTCGGGTGCGGCCGGGTCGCGGTATCCGTGCAGGACGGCGTCGGCCCGGAGGCTCTGCAACACGGTGATCGGATCGACCGTGCCGTACTCGACGGCGATCGCGGTGACCTCCGCCCGGGGCGCCATCGTGTGGAGATCGGCCAACCACTCGCCGACCAGCTCGGCCGACACGCTGCCGGCCTCGTGGAGCGAGATGACCCCGTCCCACCACGACCGCTGACGGTCGTAGGCGGCGGTGCCGGGCCGTTCGGAGCTGATCAGCTCGCCGTGGCCCCACGGCCCCAGCCCGGTGTGGAGGTCGATCACGGCCAGGCGTTCGACCTCGCCCAGGCGCTCGGCGCAGAACGACCGGAGCCAGTCGTTCGACCAGGTCGGACCGGAACCCCCGTAGAACAGCCCGGTCGGGTGGTCGTACTGTCCGCCCGAGATCGTCTGCTGCAGCGTCTCCAGGCTGGTCGCCTCGACCTCGGCGAGCAGGGCCAGCAGGGTCCGCTCCTGCTCGTCCTCGGTCCACGACGTCGGCACGATGATGTCGGCCAGGTCGGCGTAGGGGGTGTTGCGGGGGAGCGGCGCGTCCCAGTCGACGAAGTTGCGGTTGAGGTCGACGTTGTCCTCGTTGACCCGGCGGACCCAGGAGAAGCCGTAGGGGTTGAGCGCGTGGACGAAGACCTGGGCGACGTCGGTGTCGCCGGTGGGAGCGGTGTCGTCCGCCGCGGAGCCCGCGTCGTCGAGATGTCCGACCTGGAGGGCGGACCCGAGGTAGCCCTCCACGCCGTGGGTGCCCGACACGATGAGCACGGCTGCCGTCGCGTCGCGGGGCCCGAGCCAGGCGACGTCGACGGCGAGCGGTTCGCCCTCGAGGCCCGTCAGCGGATGGGGTGAGGACTCGACCTCGGCACCGGCCCGGGCCGCAGCGGCGAGGAACTCGGCGCGGGCCTCGGCGTAGGACGCGGCGAGGCGCGAAGGTTCGCGAAGCAGTGACACGTGACGGAGGGTACAGCTCCGCGGGCCACTGCTCGTGGTCGGGCGCTACTGATCGGGGTAGCCCTCGTAGCTGGCCTTGAACACGCCCTGGTGGAGCAACACCGTGGCGGCGTGGCGGCCGGTCGACGCCTCGACGATGCGCGACTCGGTCCAGTACGACTCGATGCGGCGGCTCTGGCCCACGCAGACGACGGTCTTGTCGACGAGGTAGGGCTCGTCGACGAAGAGCGGGCCGTCGACGGCTCGGACCTCGAGGTCGACGAACAGGCCCTTGGCCGGGCCCCGCACGGCGTGGGCCGGACCTGCCTTGTGGGCGAGCACGCTGTACATCTCGAACGGGATGATCGGTCGTCCCCACGGGTTGTCGCCCGACTGATACCACGGACTCATCTCGGTGATGGTGTCGAGCTTGCGACGCAGCGAGAACGGGTAGAGGTTGCCGTTGTCGGTGTCCATGTCGAGGGTCCGGGGCCGGTCGTCTCCCAGGGTCTCGCCGACCACGAGCTGATCGATGATGAACAGGTCGCCAGGGTCGCGCTGCTGCAGTTCGGCCAGGCGGGTGCGGAGCGCCGTCGGGGCGTCGGGGTCGACGGTCGCCGTGCCGGCCAGCACCGGGGTGCCATCGGTCTTGGCCGCCGCGATGTCGGCCGATCCGCCGCCGGTTCGGGTGAGGGTGGCCGTGACCGCCTCGCCCTCGAGCACCATCGTCTGGAAGTGCGAGGAGAGACAGCCCCGCTCGAACCACGTCGGGCCGAAGGCCTCCACGGCCAGGGGGTCGAACTGCGAGAAGTGGGTCGGCCCCTCGATCGGGGCGCCGGGCAGGCCGAGCTTGTCGGCGGTGTCGGCGTCGTGGATGCTGGCGCCGCCGTCGTAGCTCTGGTCCGCGAGGAGCTGGGCGGGGTGGCGGACCGGACCGGTGAGGGTGTCGCCCTCGGTGGTGATCGGGGTGTCGAACGCAGCGGAGGTCATCGCCGGAGCGTAGTGACGTTTGACAGACCCTTCGAATGGGCGTGACACTCATGGGTGTCATCGGCATTGCGAGGGGGACCGCAGATGGACGCATCAGCACGATCTCGGCGACCGCGGACCCTCGAACCGGGGTGCGCGTGGACGGCCGACGACCTCGCCGACGAGGCCACGTTCACCGAGGTCCTCGACGACGCCGAGCGGGTCGACCTCGACGCAGCACTCCGCCATGCCCTGTCGATCTCCGAGGATGTCCTCGACATCGAGCGCGCCGACTTCCCGTTGGGCCCCGCCGTCGCCGGGCGGCTGCGCCGGATCGAGGGCGAGCTGATCAATGGGCGCGGCGTCGTCCGGCTGCGGGGCGTCGACCGTGCCGCTTACTCCCAGACCGAGATGGAGATGCTCTACTGGGGTATCGGGCTCCATCTCGGGTTGCCGTGGGCGCAGAACGCGAAGGGGCACGTCCTCGGCGACGTGATCGACCAGAACCGGGCCCCCGACGACCCGACCGCTCGGGGCAACGAACTCGGCGGTGTCGGGTTGCCGTTCCACTGCGACGGCTCGGATCTCGTCGGTCTGCTGTGTCTGGCCAACGGGCGCGAGGGCGGACTGTCGTCGGTGGCGAACTCGGTGACGATCCACAACCGCCTCGTCGACGAGCGGCCCGACCTCGCCGCTGCCCTCTACGACGACTTCCCCTACGACTACCGGGGGGAACAGGCCGACGGGGAGCGCCCCTTCTACCTGATGCCGGTGTTCACCGAGTGGGGTGACCGGTTGTTCGTCCGCGCCATCCCGCCCTACATCGAGGCGTCACAGCGACATCCCGACGCCCCACGCCTCTCGCCGATCCAGCGCGAGGCCCTCGACCGGTTCGTCGAACTGGCCAACGATCCCGCCAACCACGTCACGATGGCGTTGCTGCCGGGCGACATGCAGTTCATCAACAACTACCACGTCCTCCACGGTCGGACTCGCTACACCGACGACCGCTCGGCCGGGCAGGTTCGTCACCTGAAGCGGCTTTGGCTCGAGACCGAGGTGCTGGCGGATCGCCCGCCCCGGTTCCGCAATCACCGCACGCACTGGTCGGCCAACCGCACTGCGAGCCGACTGTCGGCCTGAACGCTGCGGTCGACGACCTTCGCCGCTGCGGCGAGCGCGGCGAGCCCGACCACGACCCACCAGCGGTGGGTGATCGCTGCGTCCTCGAGCCACGCCAGCGGGTTGGTGGCCCAGCCGAGCCGATCGACCGACCAGCCGACAGCGGCGGCGAGCGCCAGCGACGCCCCGGCGATCCGCACGGCGGGATACCAGCGCGTGGTCGACAGCACGTACAGCGACGGGAAGACGAGGGCTGTCGTCGCCAGTTGTGACAACTCGACCCCGACGTTGAAGGCGAGGAGCGTCAGCAGCCCGGTCGAGCCGTCGATACCGAGATCGGTGAGGATGCCGGCGAAGGCGAGCCCGTGAACCAGCCCGAAGCCGGCGGCGATCCACTCCTCGCCCCGCCGGGCGAGCGGCCGGATCGCGTGGAGGGCCGACACGCCGACCGACACGGCGATCGCGATCTCGACCGGTCGGCTCGGCAGCGACACCCAGCCCAGCGTCGAGGCGATCAGGGTGAGGGAGTGGCCGAGGGTGAAGGCGGTGACGACGTGCACGACCCGGCGGAACGTGTGGCGAGCCGAGCCGCCGCGCCGCCATCGACCGGCGGCGGCGACGAGGGGAGCGGGCAGGAGCAGGGTGAGCAGGAACAGCAGGTGGTCGGCGCCCTCGAGCACGTGGTCGAAGCCGTAGCGGACCATGTCGACGACGCCGACGGTGGCGGTGTCGCCGGCGATCGTGAGGGACGGGGCGTCGCTGGTGAGCACGCCAGGGGTCGAGATGTCGCCGTCGACCGTCGACAACACGACGACGGCCTCGTGGCCGGCGACCACGTCGAGGATCAGGTCATAGGAGATCGTGAACTCGTCGGGCTCGACGCCGTCGTAGCGGAACACCACGGTGAACGACTCGATGCCCTCGACGGTCTCGCGTGCGGTCGACTCGAGCACGGGGGTCGCCACGGCGCCGTCGCCGTCGGTGAGGGTGAGGTGATCCGTCACCGTGGCCACGAGGTCGACCGAGGTGGGACTGCCGAGCACGCCGTCGGCCGTGTCGAGCATGCCGGTGCCGTAGCCCTGGTCGAAGGTCTCGAGAGCGAAGCTGATCGTGAGGCGTGCGTCGTCCTCGCCCGCCTGCACCCAGATCGAGCTGCTGTCGAGGCTGTGGGCCGATGCCGGGCTCGACATCGCGACGATGAAGGCGGCGACCAGTGCGGCGATCAGCGCCGCGAGGCGGCGAGGTGGGGTGGCGGATGGCATCGGAATCTCCTCGCGGGCGGCGAGCCCACATCGTGGAGGCGGATGCTCAGCAGAACGCCGAGTCGTGGCTGTGAGGTTGCTGGGAGTGCAGGCCGCCGATCGCGTCGGCCTCGGTCGGGGGAGGAGGGGTGACCGGCTGTGTGCGGGCGATGACGACGCCCCACCACAGGTGGCCGACCCACGCCAGTGCACCCGCTGTCCAGGCGGCGCGGTTGGCAGGGGCGGCGAGCCCCGCGATGCGTTCCGCCGCCGCGAGTCCTGCACCGGCGACGGCGAGCTCGGCGGCGATGCCCAGCGCGTAGCTGCGCGGCACTCGCGCCCAGGGATGCTTGGTCGCAGCGTGGGCGGTGCCCGACATGACGTAGCCGACGGTCGCGAGCGGGATCCCGAGCATCGCGCCGTAGAGCGACAGGGTGAGGAGATCGAGCCGCGGGCCGGGCGCAGCGCCGACCCGAAGCGGTACCCCGCCGAGCAGGGTGGTACCGTTCGACAGGTCATCCGCCAGCTGCAGAGGGAATTCGATGGCCTTCACCTCCTCCATGCGCACGATCTTCGACGACGTGCACGACGCCTTCCGCGAATCGTTCGCAAGTTGGGTCGACAAGGAGGTCGTCCCCCACTACGCCGAGTGGGAGGAAGCGGGAATCGCGCCCCGCACCTTCTACACCGACGCCGGCAAGCACGGCTTCCTCGGCATGCAGATCCCCGAGGAGTTCGGCGGCGGCGGTTCCGACGACTTCCGCTTCAACCAGGTGATCGCCGAGGTGTTCGCCGACAAGGGCATCGGTGGCGCCGGCCTCGGCCTCACCCTCCACAACGACGTCACCAGCCCCTACTTCCTCGAGTTCACCAACGACGAGCAGAAGCAGCGCTGGCTCCCCGGCATCGCGTCCGGCGAGCTCATCACTGCCGTCGCGATGACCGAGCCGGGCACCGGTTCGGACCTGGCGTCGATCTCGGCAACGGCGGTGCGCGACGGCGACGAGTACGTGCTGAACGGCTCGAAGACCTTCATCACCAACGGCATCAACGCCGACCTCGTGATCGTGGTCGCCAAGACCGACCCCACCCAGCGCCACTCCGGCATGTCGCTGCTGATCGTCGAGGACGGGATGGAGGGCTTCGAGCGCGGGCGCAACCTCGACAAGATCGGGATGCACTCGAACGACACCGCCGAGCTGTTCTTCACCGACGTTCGCGTGCCGGTCGCCAACTTGCTGGGGGAGGAGGGAGCCGGCTTCCGCTACCTCACCCACAACCTCGCCCAGGAGCGACTCTCGATCGCCATCAGCGGTCTCGCCACCGCCCGGGCGGCCGTCGAGTGGTCCCTGGAGTACGTGCAGGAACGCCAGGCGTTCGGCACCACCGTCGGCGCCTTCCAGAACACCAAGTTCGTGCTGGCCGAGGTGGCCACCGAGGTCGACATCGTGCAGGCCTACATCGACCAGTGCGTGACCGCCCACAACGACCGCAAGCTGTCGGTGGCCGACGCAGCCAAGGCGAAGTACTGGTGCACCGACCTGCAGAAGCGGGCGGTCGACCGCTGCCTGCAGCTGTTCGGCGGCTACGGGTTCATGACCGAGTACCCGATCGCCCGGGCCTACGCCGATGCCCGGGTCACCTCGATCTACGGCGGCACCAACGAGGTGATGAAGACCATCATCGCCAAGTCGTTGGGGCTCTGAGCGGGGCGAGGTGACCGGCCGACCGGTGTCGGGGCGCTGGCTCGAGGATCTCGAGCCCGGCCTCGTCGTGCCCCACGCCATCCGACGGACGATGACCGAGGCCGACAACGTGTTGTTCACCTCGATGACGATGAACCCGGCGTGGCTCCACCTCGACTTCGACTACGCCACCAACGAGACCGAGTTCGGCCGCCCCCTGGTCAACTCGATGCTCACCCTCGCCACCGTCGTCGGCATCAGTGTGCACGAGACGACGCTCGGCACCACGGTCGCGAATCTCGGCTTCGACACGGTCACGTTCCCGGCTCCGCTGTTCCACGGCGACACCCTCCGGGTGGAGACCGAGGTCGTGTCGGCCCGCCCCTCGGCCAGCCGACCGGGCCAGGGCGTCGTCGAGTTCGAGCACCGGGCGTTCAACCAGCACGACGAGCTGGTCTGCCGGGCCCGTCGCCAGGCCCTCATGCTGGCTCGACCGCAAGACTGACGACGCGGCGGGCCTGGGCCGCCAGCGGCTCGTCGACCATCTGCCCCTCGAAGTCGATGGCCGCCACCCCGGCGGCCGACGCCTCGTCGTAGGCAGCCAGCAGTCGGCGGGCTCGATCGACCTCGTCGACACTCGGCACGAAGCCGGTGTTGGCGAGCGGGACCTGGCCGGGATGGATGCACAGTTTCCCGGCGTAGCCGAGCGCCCGGGCCTCGGCCGCTTCCCGCTCGAATCGGTCGCCGTCGCGGAAGTCGGCGACGACCTGGTCGAGCACGGGCACGCCGGCCAACCGCCCGGCGAGGGCGACCCCGGCCCGGGCGAACGCGACCTCGTCGTTGCTCGCCGTGCGGACACCACCCATGTCGGCGATGAAGTCCTCGGCGCCGAAGTAGGCGCCGACGACGAGCCGATGGGCCAGCAAGGGGCGGGCATCGGCGACCCCGAGGGCCGTCTCCAGTCCGGCGATCACGCCGAGGTCGGTGAGCCCCGCGCCGGCCAGGGCGTCGCCGACCCGGTCGAGGTCGCCCAGGGTCTCGATCTTGGGCACAACCACCGCAGCGAGCGACGGATCGAGGCCCTCGGCGACGTCGTCGGCGAACCACGGGGACGCCACGGCATTGACCCGGACGGTCACCGCCACCGCCTCGGCAAGTCCGGGCGCCACCGCCCGGGCTGTCGCCCGAGCCTCCGCTTTCGCCCCCGGCGGGGTGGCGTCCTCACAGTCGATCACCACCGCGTCGGCGTCCCGCTCGGCGAGCCGGGTGAGCATGTCGGCCCGAACGGCGGGCGCAAAGAGCAGGGAGCGGAGCCGACCGAGCGGACGAGGAGCGGTCATGGAGAGCGAACCTACTCGCCGTTAGGCTTCGCACCGATGGCCCGCCCGAAACGACCCCGCCTCGCCGGGGGCCGCGTCACCCTCAAGCCGTGTCCCAAGCGCGACGGCGAAGAGTTCTGTGCGCCCCTCAACCACGTGATGCCCGACGCCGGCAAGGAGTGGTGGTCGTGCAGCTGCGGGCGCCGCTTCAGCCCGTCGGCCACCAAGCGTTACCTGAAGGACCACCCGGAGTTCGAGGCCCGATGACCGAAGGCTCCCACCCCGAAGACCCCCACCCCGAAGACTCTGCCGAGCTGGCGGCGTTGGCCGAACATCTCGGAGCGCAGGCCTACCGACCGTCGCCGTGGGCCGGGCACGGGGTCACGCCGTTCGGCGCCGACGTGCTGCACGCGCCGACCCGCCCGGTCACCGTGTTCGACGAGGCGCTGCGCGACCTCGGCGATTACATGATCGAGGTGATGCACGAGCGCGACGGCATCGGCCTCGCCGGCAACCAGATCGGCCTCGACCTGCGGATCTTCGTCCACGACCTCCCCCGGGTCGTCGACCCGGTGATCGTCAACCCTCGGATCACGGCGGTGTACGACGAGACCTGGACCTACGAGGAGGGGTGCCTGTCGCTGAAGCTCGACGGCACCTACCGGACCGTGGTGCGGCCCAAGCGCATCCGAGTCGAGGCCCAGCGGATCGACGGCAGCCCGATCACGATCGAGGCCGACGAGCTGTTGTCGCGCGTGTTCCAGCACGAGATCGACCACCTCGACGGCAACGTCTTCGCCCAACGGGTGACCGGCCCGGACCGGACCACCCTGTACGAGCTGATGGACGCCGCCGGGGTGCCCACCGAGCTGATCCCGGAGATCCCGCCCCTCAGCGTGGCGGACGAGGGATGAGCACCGGGGTCGCAGCCACGTAGGCCCGGTAGGCGGGATCGTGGCCGAAGCGCCGCTCCGCCGAGCGCTCCAGCATCGGCACGCCGCTGATCCGGGTGAGCAGTGCCCACACGAACACCGGCGACACCACCGCCACCCAACGCCAACCCTCGAGCGTCGTGGAGGCGACCAGCAGGATGCCGATCCACAGCACGATCTCGCCCGCGTAGTTCGGGTGCCGGGACCACGCCCACAGCCCGTGCCGGATGAAGCCGCCGGGCCGTCCTGCGGCGTCGAACGCCCGCTTCTGCTGG
>JBPEXC010000235.1:0-2424 GCA_052032035.1 Acidimicrobiales bacterium
GTCGACCCGGCGCGGCCGTCCTAGGATCGGTGCCATGCCGATCATCGCCCCGGACCACAGCGATCGCCCTCTGGCCGACCTGTTCCGCTTCGACGGGCGCGTCGCCGTCGTCACCGGCGCAGCCCGCGGGCTCGGCGCTCGGATCACCGAGCGGCTGGCCGAAGCCGGCGCGACGGTCGTGGTCGGCGATCTCGATGCCGAGGGCGCGCGGCGCGTGGCGGACGATGCGACCGGCCGGTGGGGCGTCGACGCCGTCGGCACCCACCTCGACGTGGCCGACCCGGCCTCGATCGCAGCGATCGCCGACCTCGCCGTCGCACGGTTCGGCCGGCTCGACGTCTGGATCAACAACGCCGGCATCTCCAGCGCCACCGGGCCGGCCACCGAGGTCGACCCTGCCTTCCTCGACCAGATGTTCGCCGTCAACGCTCGCGGCACCTACCTGGGCACTCGCGAAGCGGCGAAGCGGATGCCCGAGGGCGGCGCCGTGGTGAACGTGCTGTCGACCACCGGATTCCGGGCCAGCGCCGGGATCAGCGCCTACGTGGCATCGAAGCACGCGGCCGTCGGCGCCACCAAGGCCCTCGGCCTCGAGTTCGCACCCCTCGGGGTGCGGGTGCTGGGCATCGCCCCGACCGTGATCGACACCCCGGGGGTGCAGGCCGAGATGGCACCACTGCGCGACGCCGGCGTCGACATCGAGGCCAGGATCGCCAACAACCCCCTCGGGCGGGTCGGGGTGCCCGACGACGTGGCCAGGGTCGTCGTGTTCGCCGCCAGCGACCTGGCCGCATTCATGACCGGGTCGACGATCGCCGTCGACGCCGGGCGACTGGCCTGACCCACCCGCCCCGCCGCTTACTTGACGGTTGCCCCAGTTAGTCGTGCGGCCTAGGGTCGGGCCGTGTCCACCTCGTTCGGCGTCGGCCTGACGCTCCCCCAGCTCGGCCCGCACGTCACCCGCTCGGCGGTCAAGGCGTTCTGTGCGTCGGCAGAGGAGTTCGGGTTCGACAGTCTGTGGGTGCAGGAACACCTCTTCTTCGCCCTGGAACCCTCGGCCCCCTACGCCGCCCGACCGGGCATGCCGGTGCCGGAGGCGTATCGCACGACCCTCTCCCCGTTCGAGCTGCTCACCGCGGCGGCGAGCTGGACCGAGCGGGTTCGGCTCGGCACCGGGATCCTGGTCGGCGGCTATCACCGTCCGGTCGAGTTGGCCCAGCGACTCGCAACCCTCGACCACCTCTCGGACGGGCGGGTGATCGCCGGGTTGAGCGTCGGATGGTCGAAGGACGAACACGACCAGATGGGCGTCGAGTTCTCCACCCGAGGCCGTCGGATGGACGAACTGGTCGAGGCCTTGCTGGCCTGTTGGGGGCCCGATCCCGTGGAGTTCGAGGGCGAGTTCTTCTCGATCCCGCCGTCGATCGTCAGCCCCAAACCGGTGCAGACACCCCACCCGCCCCTGCTCTCGGGCATGCGTTCGGCCGCCGGCCTGCGCCGCACCGCCGCCCTGTTCGACGTGTGGAACCCCGCCTCGGGGTCGGTCGAACAGATCCTCGACACCGCCGCCGCCATCGACGCGATGCGCCCCGAGGGCGTCGCCCCGATCGAGGTGATGCAGCGCATCTTCACCGAACCCCCCTTCGAGGTGCCCGGGCTCGAGCCCCTCTCCCTCGATGCGATGACCGAGGCGGTACGGTCGGCGCGCGACGCCGGGTTCACCCAGGTGATCGTCGATACCGGTTTCACCACCGAGGTCGACGGGCCCGACGACTGGGCCCGCTTCCCCGAACGCCTCGCTCCCCTGCTCGCCGCCTGAGGAGGCCGCCATGTTGCTCGGCATCGACGAATACCCGTTCCACCAGGTGACCGACACCTTCGCCGCCGTCGCCGGCAGCGACCCGAGCTGGAACGACGGCCACTACGTGTGCGTCGCCGACCAGGCCGGCCGGGTGGCCCTCACCTCAAACGTGCGGCTCTACGCCAACAACGACGTGCTCGACGGCTTCGTCTGCCTGCGCCATCGCGACCGCCAGTACAACGTGCGGGTCTCCCGCAAGCTGCGACCCGACATGGAGACCCTCGGCGCCGGCCCCCTCCGGCTCGAGATCGTCGAGCCGATGCAGACGATCCGCCTCGTCCTCGACGACAACGAGATCGGGATCCGCCTCGACCTGACCTGCCACTCGAGCGTCGCCCCCTACATGGGGCCGATCGAGGTGCGCCGGCTCGACGGTCGCCTGCTCAGCGAACGGGCGACCTACGAACTGACCGGCGAGGTCGAGGGCTGGGTCGAGGTGGCCGGCGAGCGGATCGAGCTCGAGCGCGCCACGACCTCGTTGTTCCGCAACCACTCCTGGGGTTTCCAACCCGGTCGGGGCGGGCCCCGCCTCTACGGCGCGCCCACCCCCAACCGGCGAGCCC
>JBPEXC010000236.1:0-2162 GCA_052032035.1 Acidimicrobiales bacterium
GTGGCGACGATGTCGCCCATGCGGCCGGTGCGTTCGCGATCGAGTTCGGCCAGCAGGGGGTCGGGCAGGCCGCCGCGCACCTCGCCGTCGGGGTCGGTGAGATCCTCGTCGGCGACGGCGACGACCCGTCGCCCTTCGACGCTGAGGCGACGTCGGAACTCGAGCCCGCACGGGTCGACGGCGGTCGCCCGGTAGAAGGGCGCGGCGACCGGCGCCCGCCAGTCGACGACGAACGGGGCGCCATCCGGAGCCTCGACGTGGCGCCGCCCCACCACCCACTCGTCGTGGCCGTCGGCGATCCGACCGAACGCCAGGGGTCCGCTGCCGGCGGAGAGCGCCGCCTGACGCTGCTGCATCTTCCACTGAGCGACGCGCGCGTCCGCCGTGTTCTCGTCGCGCACCGCTCGGTCGGCCACCGCCCGCACCTCGTCGGCCCGCTCCCGCATCGCCTCGAGCAGACCGTGGGCGCGGTCGAGCATCGCCTGTTCGACGGCGAGAGCGTCGCCGTCGTCGCTGCGGGTCATGTCCGGCTCATGTCACGACAGGTCGATCTCGCCGCCGAGACGCCGGTAGAGGCCGAACAGCCCGGCGCCGTAGATGGCGGTGGCCAGCGAACCCACGATCGACGACACGAACTGCAGGCCGATGAAGGCGATCGCGCCACCGAAGAGGTCGCCCATCACCAACACCTCGGCCTCCGGGTCGAACTGCTGCTGGCTGCTGAAGGGCACCGAGAACACCGACAGGGCGATGTTGGCGGCGAACCCGAGCAGCACCAGCAGCACGAGCCGACCGAAGACGCCCCACCAGATGCCACGGGTCAGCGTCCACGAGGCTCGGACCATCGAGGAGCCCTTCGGTCCGACTGCGGCGGCCGTGGTGGCGAGCGAGAGCTTCACCACGACCCACAGCGCGACCGGCAGCGCCACGAGCCCGGTGAGGGCGAAGACACCGAAGCCGGCCGCCAACCCGTCGGTGCCGCCGGTCGACACACCGACCGCGAGGCCGAGCATGACGGGGACGAGGAAGACGGCGCCGGCGAGCAGGGCGACGGCGAGGTTGCCGCCGGCCAACCGGGGGATCCGGCGCACGACGTAGCCGAGGGTGGCGTCCCAGGGTTCGGGCTCCTCGGCGCTCGCCAGCGCTGCTTGCCGGGCGACGGCCGCGCTGAACAGGAACGTGAGGAGGAACTGCACGAGGGCGACCGCGCCGGCGACGGCGAGCCGAGACGGCTCGAACCCCTGCAGGTCCTCCTCACCGACCGTGGTGACGATCGTGATCGGCGACAGGGCCCACCACAGGGTGCCGGCCGCGACCATCGACACGGGGAGCACCAGCACGACCATCAGGGTGAAGAGATGTCCGAGCCGGCCGCCGATCCAACCGAAGAACTCCGTCATCCACGACCCGATGTCGCCGAGGCCGCCGCCGCCGGCCGGCCCGCTCAGCTGGCCGAAGCCTCCGGGCGCGTCGTCGGGCTGCCAGTGGTCGGTCCACGTCGAACCGTCCCACCAGCGGGAGCCGGCGCGGGTGATCGGGTCGGGGTACCAGCCGGGCGGCGGGAGGTCGGCCATCTCCCCATGATGGCCTGCTCAGGTGTCGAAACGGCGCCGATCGAGGTCGACGACGACCGCCCAGTGGTCCGAGCCGACCCGATCGAGCGTCGGGTCGTCGGCGCCGCCCTCGAGGCGAGCGGCCAACGGATTGCCGAGGGGCTTCGGGTGGGGCCACCCGACGAACACGTAGTCGAGCCGGCGACGCGGCCAGCCGGCGTCGGCCGCGTGGGGGTTCCGGCGTTCCCAGGTGTGGCCGGGGCCGTCTTCGACGGCGGCCCAGGCGTCGATCCAGACGAGGTCGTCGACGTAGGGCTCGTCCCGCCCGGTCAGGCGACGCACCTCGGTGCTGTCGGGCACGGCGTTGAGGTCGCCCATCAGGATCGGGCCGGGGGCGTCGTCGCCGAGGGCCGCCAGGTCCCCCGCCACCTCACGACAGACCGCCTCGAGCTGACGGCGCCGGACCAGCGTCGCCCCGTACTGCCAGTCGAGGTGGGTGACCGCGACGATCTGCGGACCGTGCGGAGCGTCGATCTCGACGACGACGGCCGACCGCACCCCGGGAGCCCCGTCGGCGCCGGGAAGGGCGACGGTCCGCCGGGCCGTGAT
>JBPEXC010000237.1:0-13662 GCA_052032035.1 Acidimicrobiales bacterium
CATCGTGGCCCAGGGCTTGGGCGACGACGGTGAGACCGCCGAGGGGAGCGAGCTGGAGGTCGAGCCGCTCGTCGGCGAGGAATCGTCGTCCGCGACCACCGACCCGTCGAGCGAGCCGTCCTCGACCCCGCCGCCCACCACGCAGCCCCCGTCCGCCGAGTCGACCACGACGCAGCCGCCCGTCACCGAACCGCCCACCACCGAACCGCCCACGACGAACCTGGCCCAGGGTCCCGACCGGTTCGTGAGCACGTCCGACGGGCGGGTCACGGCGATGGTGCCGGCCGCCTGGACGGTCACCGAGGCCGACACCACGTCGTTCCTGGTCGAGGACCGCGACGGCGTCAGCGACCCGAACGCCTGGGCGCCCGGCGTGATCGTCCTCTACTTCTCCGTCGCCGACGGCTACGAGCCGAGCGACATCAACGAGAACCAGCTGATGGACGACGTGCTCGCCACCACCACGTGTGCCGAGCGAGAACGCCACTTCTACGACGACGGGGCCGGACTCACCGGCACCTACCTCATCGCCGACCGGTGCGATGGCGTCGCCGGCCAGTCGCTCTACCTGGTGGCGGCGGGCGCGAGCGACGACTCCTTCGTCACCGCCATCGCCATCGCCTATCCGACCGGCGACGACTCGGTCGTGTTCTCGATCCTCGACTCGCTCGAGTTTCCGTGAACGAGCTCAGGCCCGGGCGGTCTCGGTGAGCCAGGCCAGCACCGTGGCGGCCTGCTCGGCCGGGGTGCCGTCGTCGGGTGTGAGGCGCAGTTCGGGGTCGATCGGCGCCTCGTAGGGGTCGTCGATCCCGGTCATGCCGGTGATCTCGCCGGCCCGTGCCTTGGCGTAGAGCCCCTTCGGGTCGCGGGCCTCGCACACCTCGAGCGGGGTGTCGACGAAGAGCTCGACGAACCGCAGGTCGGCCGCCTCGTGGAAGCGTCGGGCCAGCCCGCGCGCCTCCCGGTAGGGGCTGACGAGGGGCACGAGGGCCACCACGCCGGCGTCCGCGAACAGTCGGGCGACGTGGGCCACCCGACGGACGTTCTCGTCGCGGTCGGCGGCCGAGAAGCCGAGATCGCCGTTGAGACCCTGCCGCAGGTTGTCGCCGTCGAGCAGGTAGGCGGGACGGCCGGCAGCCAGCAGTTGTCGTTCGAGCTCGACGGCCACGGTCGACTTGCCCGACCCGGACAGGCCGGTCAGCCAGATGGTGAGACCCTCCCCACCGGCCGCCGCCCAGCGATCCGAGCGCTCGACGGCGCTCGGATGCCAGACGGTGTTGGCGGTGACCGGCTCGTTCGCGGCGTTGCCGGTGCTCACGGGTTGATGATCATCCCGGCGGCGACGGTCACGTTGGTGTTCTCGTCGACCAGGATGAAGCTGCCCGTCAGGCGGTTGCGCCGGTACTCGTCGACGAAGAGGGGCTGCGTGGTCCGCAGCTTCACGCGGCCGATCTCGTTGAGGCCGAGCTCGGTCGAGTCCTCGTCGCGGTGCAGGGTGTTGATGTCGAGGCGGTACTGCAGGTCCTTCACCATCGCCCGGGCCCACCGGGTGGTGTGCTTGATGGCGAGTTTCTGGCCGGGCAGCAGCTTCGACTGGTCCGACATCCAGCAGATCATCGCGTCGATGTCCTGGGTGGAGTGGGGCTGGTTGTTGGGGCGACAGATCATGTCGCCGCGCGAGATGTCGATGTCGTCGGTGAGGGTGACGGTCACCGACATCGGCGCGAACGCCTCGTCGACGGGGCCGTCCGCGGTGTCGATCGACTCGATCTTCGACTCGAAGCCCGACGGCAGCACGACCACGTCGTCGCCCGGCTTGAGGATGCCGCCCGCCACCGAACCGGCGTAGCCGCGGTAGTCGCGATGCTCCTCGGTCTGGGGACGGATGACGTACTGGACCGGGAAGCGCACGTCGACCAGGTTGCGGTCGGACGAGATGTGGACCTCTTCGAGGTGGTGGAGGAGGGTCGGACCCTCGTACCAGCCCATGTTGGCGCTGCGGTCGACGACGTTGTCGCCGTTGAGGGCCGAGATCGGGATGAAGGTGACGTCGGGGGCGTCGAGCTTGGTCGAGAAGTCGGTGAAGTCCTGACGGATCCGCTCGAACACCTCCTGGTCGTAGTCGACCAGGTCCATCTTGTTGATCGCCACCACGATGTGGGGGATCCGCAGCAGGGTGGCGATGAAGGTGTGGCGTCGCGACTGCTCGATCACACCGTGGCGGGCGTCGATCAGCACGATGGTCAGATCGGCCGTCGAGGCGCCGGTGACCATGTTCCGGGTGTACTGGATGTGGCCCGGGGTGTCGCCGATGATGAACTTGCGGCGAGGGGTGGCGAAGTAGCGGTAGGCGACGTCGATCGTGATGCCCTGCTCCCGCTCGGCCCGCAGACCGTCGGTGAGGAGGGCGAGATCGACCGTGCCGTCGCCGCGGTTGGCGCTGGTCTCCTCGATCGACTCGAGCTGATCCTCGAAGATGCTCTTCGAGTCGTAGAGGAGGCGACCGATGAGGGTCGACTTGCCGTCGTCCACCGAGCCGGCAGTGGCGAATCGCAGCAGTTCCATCAGAAGTAGCCTTCCTTCTTGCGGTCTTCCATGGCGGCTTCGGTGCGGCGGTCGTCGGCGCGGGTGGCGCCTCGTTCGGTGATGCGGGTGGTCGACACCTCGTCGATCACCTTCTGGATCGTGTCGGCGGGGGAGTCGACGGCGCCGGTGCAGGTGGCGTCGCCGATCGTGCGGAAGCGGACGGTGCGCTCCTCGAGCTCCTCGCCCTCCATCCGGGTGATGTAGGGCGTGTCGGCGAGCCACATGCCGTCACGCTCGAAGACCATGCGCTTGTGGGCGTAGTAGACCGCGGGGATCTCGATCTCCTCGTCGCGGATGTAGTGCCACACGTCGAGCTCGGTCCAGTTCGAGATCGGGAAGATCCGGAAGTGCTCGCCCATACCGTGGCGGCCGTTGTAGAGGTTCCAGAGCTCGGGGCGCTGGCCCTTGGGGTCCCACTGCCCGAACTCGTCGCGGAAGCTGTAGACCCGCTCCTTGGCCCGGGCCTTCTCCTCGTCGCGGCGGGCGCCGCCGAAGAGGGCGTCGAACCGGTGGTCCTCGATCGCCTTGAGCAGCGCGGTGGTCTGGAGGCCGTTGCGGGAGGCCCGCGGGCCCTTCTCCTCGACGACCAGCCCCTGGTCGATCGCCTCCTGGACGGAGCCGACGATGAGGCGGACACCGGTCTCGGCCACGCGGCGATCCCGGTACTCGATCACCTCGTCGAAGTTGTGACCGGTGTCGACGTGCATGATCGGGAAGGGCACCTTGGCCGGCGCGAACGCCTTGATGGCCAGGTGCAGCATCACGATGGAGTCCTTGCCGCCCGAGAACAGCATGACGGGTCGCTCGAACTCTGCCGCCACCTCCCGGATGATGTGGATGGCCTCGGCCTCCAGCGCCTTGATGTCGCTGAGCTGGTAGTGCATCACCTGTTCCTTGTCGGGGTTGCAGGGGAAGGGTACCCATCAGCCCCCGACCCTGTGAACGGCGTGGGCAGTTCATCTCCGTGACCGATGGGTCGGGCGGCCCGGGCGATGACGGTGTTCCTCCACGTCGGGGTGCTTGACTTTGGTCGGAAGGTGCCGACACGAGACCGGGAACGGCCCAGGTCACCGTCGACCCCGGCCGAGCCCCCTCACCCGCAACCACGACAGGAACTCGACACATGGTCGACGGCGACAGCGTCGTAGACGTCTCCGAATACTCCGCCGCCCTCCGCCGCTGGTGGTACCTGGTCGCCGTGGCCGCCCTCGTCGGCGCCGTCGTCGGTGCCGCGGCCATCCAGCTGCAGAGCGGTGCCTACGTGTCCCAGGCCCGGGTGGAGGTGCGCCCCCTCGTCATCCAGGGCGACGACCCCAACCTCGACATCAACCGACAGGTCGACATCTCGACCGAGCGGGTGATCGCCAACTCCCAGCGGGTGGCCGAACGGGCGCTCGCCCTGCTCGAGGTGGCCGGCGACCTCGGTCGTCTCGACGACCCCGAGGTCGAGGCTGCCGCCGAGGAGGTCGAGATCGACCCCGAGCTGGCCCGCGCGGTGACCGAGGACGTCGACGTCTCGATCCCGAACGACACCCAGATCCTCGTGTTCACCGCCTCGGCCGAGAACGCGAGCGAGGCCCAGCAGCTGGCCCAGTCGATGGCCCACGCCTACCTCGACTTCCGTCAGGAGGAGGGGTTGGCGTCGACCGAGGCGGCCCGCACCCAGCTCCTCGAGCGCGAAGCCGCGCTCCTGGCAGAGCTCGACGAGCTCGCCGCGGCCTCGGCCGCCGCCTCGAACGAGGCCGAGCGTCAGGCACTGAGCTACCAGGACATCTCCAAGCGCGAGGAACTCGCCGGGATCGGCACCCGACTCGCCAGCGTCTCCGCGATCAGCGTGAACGTGGGCGAGGTGCTCGACGACGCGGACCTCCCGAGCGGCCGCAGCGGTCTGCCGACCCTGGTCGGCCCGATCGGTGGCCTCATGCTCGGCGCCTTCGCCGGCATCGCCGCCGCCTTCCTCCTCGACCGGGCCGACGACCGCTTCCGCAACACCGCCGGCGAACTCGCCTCGATGGGCCTGCGTCCGCTCGGCACCGTGCCGCTGCGGGGCGGCTGGTCGTCGCTCGGCCCCGGCGCCACGCTGGTCGAGTCGCACGGCGACGCCGGCGAGGCCTACCGACGGGTGCAGGGTTCGCTGCTGTTCGCCCTCGACGAGAGCGACAAGTCGATGGTGCTGGTCGCCGGCACCAACAACCCCCAGACCTCCACCGCCGTCGCCGCCAACCTGGCGGCCGCCGCCGCCCGGGCCGGTCGTCGCACCCTGATCATCGGCGCCGACCTGCGCCATCCCCGCCTCCACGCCCGCTTCGGGCTGACCAACGACCAGGGGCTCAGCGACGTGCTGTCGGGGGCGTGTTCGTTCAACGCCGCCCTCCAGTCGCTGCCCGAGCTCCCCAACCTGAGCGTCCTGTCGGCCGGCACGCCGGTCGAGCAGCCCGCCCGGGTGCTCCAGAGCGTCGGCCTCGGCCGGCTCGTCGCCCACGTGCGCGACACCTACGATCTGGTCGTGTTCGAAGCCCCGCCGGTCCTCCAGGTGGCCGACTCGGTCGACCTCGCCCGACTGAGCGAGGGCGCCCTGCTCGTCGTCGAGCCGGGCCGTTCCGACCGCACCGACGTCGCCGATGCCGTCGAGCAGTTGCGTCGGGTCGGCGCCGAACTGGTGGGCACCGTCGTGGTCGAGTCGATCCCCGAGGAATGACCCTCGTCTTCCGTTCGGGGGCCGACGCCCCACCCGTCCGCCCGCCGATCGTGCGGGCGGAAGCCGAACGTCCCCTGCCCGCGTGGCCCCTCGTCGGCCTGATCGCGCTCCACCCGCTGTGGTTCCTGCTGGGCCTCGCAGGCTTCTCGTGGGTGGTGTTCAGCCTGCCGATGGCGGCCGCCCTCGTGCGCCGCCGCGATCTGCTGTTGCCCCGTGGCAGCCTCTACTGGCTGCTCTTCCTCATCGCCGTGGTCGGGTCGTTCTTCAGCATCGACACCGGCGGGCGCATGATGGGCTGGGCCCTGCGGTTCGGCTACTACCTCGCGGCCACGATCGTCTTCCTCTACGTGCTCAACGGCCGCAAGGGACTGCCCACCACCACCGTGGTCCGCAGCTTCATCTGGTTGTGGCTGGCGACGGTCGTCGGCGGCTATCTCGCCTTCGTCCTCGGCGACCTCTCGTTCCGGTCGCCCCTCGCCTACGCCATGCCCGGCGCCCTGCTCGAGAACGACCTGATCGGCACGATGGTCACCCCGAGCTTCGCCGACCTGCAGGACATCATCGGGGTGCCCGTGCCGCGCCCGAAGGCACCGTTCCCCTACACCAACTCGTGGGGGTCGATGCTGGCGCTCCTCACGCCGTTCGCCCTGATCGGCCTGCACGACCCGTCGGTCGGCGTGTCGCCGCGGGTCCTCAAGATCGGATTGGCGGCGTCGGTGCTGCCGGCGGTGATCTCGCTCAACCGCGGCCTGTGGCTCAGCCTCGGCATCGGCCTCCTCTACGGGGCGGTGCGGCTCGGCCTGACCGAGGGTGCCAAGGCCCTGCGCAACCTGCTGATCGTGCTCGTCGTCGGGGCGTTCCTGTTCACGGCGACCCCGCTGGGCGGCATCATCGAGACCCGCGTCGAGACCGGCCACTCCAACAACGACCGGCTCGAGCTGATCACCGACGCCATCAGCGGCACGATGGAACGCCCGATCTTCGGCTGGGGCGGGCCGCGTCCCAACGATCGCAACCTGCCCTCGGTCGGCACCCACGGCCAGGCGTGGTTCGTGATGTTCTCCTACGGCTTCGTCGGCCTCGTCGGCTACCTCGGCTTCCTGCTGTCGCAGGCGTGGCGGACCCGCCACCAACCCTCGGTGTCGGGGCTGTGGGCTCACACCGTCGTGATCATCGGGCTCACCCAGATGCCCTACTACCTCCAGGTGCCCCAGCAGATGTTCACGATCCTGGTGGCGGCGGCGCTGGCGATCCGCCTGCGGCACCCGGGCCAGGCCCGTCTGGCGGATCGCTGAGCGCGAACGGGGCGATGGTGGCGGCACGAATGGAATCGGGGACGCGGCGATTGCTCCGCAGCGCGGTGTTGTTCTGCGCGCTCGGGGCGGGCTGCGTCGGCGGAGCGGACTCGACCGTCGGCGAGCGGAACGACGCCGGCACCTCCTCGTCGACGTCGAGCGGGGGCGAGGCCGCGCCGACGACCGCTGTGCCGGGCCCCTCGACGACGGGAGAGACCCTCCCGCCGGTGCCCGATCGGTCGCCCCCGTGGGTGGGGGCCACCCTGCCGCGCGGCGACGCCGAGGAGATCCACCGCTGGGAGGAGGACCTCGGCGAGCGCTTCGACCTGGTGCGCCGCTTCGCCCGGTGGGACGACGCGGTCGCCGAGAGCGACCTGCGCGACCTGTTGGCGTCGGGGCATCGGGTCCACCTGTCGATCCGGCCGGTCACCCAGGCGGGCACGGTCGTCCCGTGGCGCGAGCTGGCCGACGCCCAGCCCGGAGAGCCCCGCTACGGCCAACTCCTCGCCTGGGCCGACCGCATCGTCGCCCTCGGGCCCGACGTGGTGGTGACCCTGAACCACGAGCCCGAGACCCGGGAGTCGGCGGCCAACGGTTCGGCTGCCGACTTCGTGGCGATGTGGCGGCGCTTTGCCGAGCTCGTGCGCGAGCGCGGCGGCGACGAGCAGCTGTTGGTGTGGACGATGACGGGCGGGGCCTTCGACGACGGCCGGGCCGAAGAGTGGTACCCCGGCGACGACGTCGTCGACGTGGTCGGCGCCGACCTCTACAACTGGTGGACCTGTCAGGGTACGGACCGACCGTGGACCCCGATGGCCGACCTGCTCGCCGCCCCACTCGCGTTCGCGGCAGCCCACGACAAGCCGCTCGCCGTGCCGGAGTTCGCCTCGGTCGACGACCCGGCCGACCCCGACCGCCGGGCCGACTGGATCGACGACGCAACCGCCGCCTTCCTCGCTCCCGAGGTGGCCGAGCGGCTCCTCTTCGTCGCCTGGTTCGACGTGACGGCCCCCGGCGGCTCCTGGCCCGATTGCGTCTGGGACCACGACCTCACCCCCGAGTCGGCCCGCGCCTTCGGCCGCATGGTCGACGCGTTCGTGGCGGACTGACGGCTCAGCGCCGCAGGAGGGCGGCGACGCCGAAGTCATCGCGGAAGCGCCACACCCAGGCGACCAGGATCGCCCCGGCCACCACACCGGCGAGCACGACCCCGGCCAGGGTGTCGGCGACCACCAGGCCGATCGGGACGGTGGCAACGACCGCACCGACGGCGGCGAGGGCCGCCGGCCGGCTCTGGGCTCGGAGCGCCTCGGGGGCGCCCGCCGGCCCACCGGGCCGCGTCTCGGCCACGACGAACCACGTCGCCAGGGCGTTCTGCACCACGATCGAGGCGGCCCAGGCCACCGCCGCTCCCCACAGCTCGAACCGGGGGGCCAGCACGACGAGGAGCCCGAGGTCGGTGACGATGGCGGCGACGATGCCCCACAATGCGCGGTCGCTGCGCCCGAGCATCAGCAGGGTCAGCTCGATCGGGCCCGCCGCGGCGCTGGCCAGCATCCCGACGGCGAGCACGGCGAGGATCCCGGCGTCGTCGACGTAGTCGTCGCTGAGCAGTCGGGCGAGCGGGGCCGGTCGCACTGCGAGGAGCAGGAAGTAGGGCCATACGACCAGCACCAGCCAGGTCGTCGCCTGGCGCAGCAGGGCTCCGGCGTCGCCCCACCGCTCGCCGGCGATGGCCTGGCGCAGCCGGGGCGACACCGCCTGGGCCACCGAGTAGATGAGGAACGAGCCGGCGGTGACGAAGCGCGACAGGGCGCCGTAGACGCCGGCGGCACCCCCGCCGACGAAGGCCGACACCAGCACGACGTCGATGCGTTCCAGGGCGATCTGGAGAGCGGTCGAGATGGCCCGGGGGCGGGTGTAGGCCCAGAACGATCGGGCGTCGAGGGCGTCCGGGTCGTCGATCGGGCGCCGCTCGAAGGCCCCGAACGTGGCGGCCCACACGGCGCAAACCACCGCCGCCACCACCACCGGCGCCGCCCAGGCGGCAGCGATCAGCGCCGCCGATGGTTCGTCGCTCGACGCGAACAGGGCGCCGAGCAGGACGATCTGTCCGCCCGGCCGGAGGACCTGGGTGGTCACCACGGTCGGCGTCTGGGAGCCGAGCGCCCGGGTGACGGCCGCGAACAGCAGGTTCAGAGCGAAGGGCCCGACCGCCACCGCCATCACCCGCAGCATCGTCACCAGATCGTCGACGGCGGTGTCGCCGTCGGTCACGGCCCGGGCGAGCGGGCCGGCCAGGGCGACCACCCCGGCGGTGGCGACGGCGGCCACGACGAGCACCGGCGGGAGGGCGATGGTGAGCACACGACGGGCGCCGCCGGCCCGCTCGGCCGACGGCATCGCGTAGACCACGCCGGTCATCGAGCCCAGGCTGGCGGTGTTGGCCAGGATCGTCGTGATCGCCGTGGCCACGAAGAAGACACCAGCCGCGGCCGCACCCTCGGTCGAGACCAGCCACGCCATGCCGAAGTTGGCCACCGTCGTGGTGACGGCGCCGACGAGGGCCAGCCCGGACGCCGTGCTCGAGCGTTGCCCGCCGGGGCGTGCGGGTGCGGTCACCGGGGTGGCCCGGCGAGCAGGCGCCGGCGAACGGGGGCCGCCAGATCTCCCATCCCGCTCGGGAGCTCCCCGCCGGCCCGCAGCAGCTCCTCTCGAGCCAGGAGCTGGAGGAGGTAGAGGTCGACGATCGCGTCGGCCGTCGAGCTCGATGTCGTGACGGGTGCCAGCAGGGTGGAGTGGTCGGCGTCGACCGACGCCAGCGCGGCGTCGGTCTGGTCGACGCCGCCGCGGCGGGTGGTCTCGAAGTGGACGTGGAGGAGGTCGAACCCGACGGGCCGGCCCTCGGCGGCGAACTCCCAGTCCCAGACGAGGGCCCGACCTCGCCCGGTGAGGGTGTTCCACGGGGTGAGATCGCCGTGCCACAGCCCGACCTCGACCTCGACGTCGTCGTGACGGGCGGCGACGGCGGCGGCCACGTCGTCCAGTGTCGTCTGCCCGCCGGTGGTGATCCGGTCGGCCACGATGGCGGCCGGTTCGGTGGCGGTGCCGAGACATCGGGCGAGACCGAGCACCCAGTCGGTCGGGAGCTGGCGTCGGCCGACGGGGGCGCCGGTCGTGAGCCGGCTGGGGTCGAGGGGGGTGGTCACCGCGATGTCGAGCGGTTCGCCGTCGGTGGTGGTGAGATCGGCGGCCTCGAGCAACACCCGGGGCGCCACGATCGGCGCGGGAGCGCGTCCCTCGATCCGACGCAGGACGGCGGCCTCGCCGGTGACGAGGCGGCGGGTGAGCGGGCTCCAACCGACCTTGGCGTAGCCGACGACGTCGCCGTCCGGCCGGAGCAGCTGGAGCACGGGTTTGCGGTTGCGGCGGCGCGGACCGAGGGTGATCGCCGGCACCAGCTCCGGCTCACCGAGCCGGTTGGCGAGCTCGTCGACCAGGCCGAACGCTCGCAGCGGGACGGTCTCGCCGCCCGCGAGCGCCAGCCCTCCGACCCTGGCGCCGGCCCGCCCGACGCGTCCCTCGAGCCGCTGCCGCCACGATCGACCGTCGTGGCGTCGCAGGAGTGAGGCAGCGGTGACGGTGCGGGGCGCCAGGGGCAGCAGGAGCTCGGGGGCGGCGGCGGAGGGGCGCAGGAGGTAGGGCCGCTCGGCGCCCTCGCTCGACAGGTCGAGGACGCGGCTCAGCCAGTCGAGTTCCGCCCCGTGGGAAATCCTGTCCACCTGGTGCGCTCCACCTCAAGCTCGGCGTCGAACTGCCGATTGTTGCCCACAATGAGCCTCAACGCGCCGATGCCCTCGCCCTTGTCGCGCCCGACCGGAGTCGGGTCCGCTGCCCGCCGTGCGGGTGGTGCTGCGCTCGTCGCTGCGATCCTGACCCTCGGATCGGCCGCCTGCACGTCGGGCGACGACGAGGCCGTGGACGAGTCGGCGGCCACGGTCGCGGCCTCCGACGACCCGGACACCGACACCGACGGGGACTCCGACACCGACACCGACGCCGAGGGCGGCAGCGCCGCCGACGACGGGAGCGACGGCACCGAGGGCAGCGCCGCCGACGACACCCGACCGGGCGACACCACTGCCACCACGTCGGGGGACACCGACGAGGCGGCCGACGAGGCGACGACCACGACCACCGAGGCGGCGGCCACCAGCACCACGCCGAAGCCGACGGTGCAACCCCAGGATTCCGCATTGGCGTGTGCGCAGGTCGAGATCGGCTACCTTCGTCTCCTGAACGACGGCTCGGGTGACGACGACCTGCGTGATGGCGCAGCGCTCGCTCAGGCCACCGGGAAGGCGACCTACGAAGATCTCGGCGATGCGCTTGCGGCAGCGGTCGGAACCGACGGTGCCGCAGACGCTGCCGATGCCCTGCTCGCCCAGTGCGAAGCGGATGGCTACGAGCGACTGGCATGACATGACGAACACCGACGAACCGGGGCGGCCGCAGGTTCACGACGGCGAGGGCGACCCGTCCGTGCCGCCCACCGATGCCGGACAGCGGCGTCGGGTCCTGTTCGTCTGCTCCGCCGGCGGCCACCTGTCGCAGCTGGTGCAGCTGCGACCGTGGTGGGAGTTCCACGAGCGTCGTTGGGTGACCTTCGACCTCCCGGACGCCCGCTCGAAGCTGGCGGGCGAGACGCTGGTGCCGGCCCACCATCCCACGACGCGGAACCTCGTCAACATGGCCAGGAACTACTCGTTGGCCCGTCGCGAGCTCGAGGCCTGGAAGCCCGACGTGGTGATCTCCAACGGCGCCGGCGCCGCCGTGCCGTTCTTCCTGGCCGCCCGTCGGCGGGGGATCCCGACCGTCTACCTCGAGGTCTATGACCGCATCGACTCGCGCACGCTCACCGGTCGACTCGTCCGGCCGATCACCGATCGCTTCTGCGTCCAGTGGCCCGAGCAGCAGGCGCTCTATCGCAACAGTGAACTGACCGGCCTGGTGTACTGATGACCGCCTCGATCGTCCGCCCCGTCGACCCCTCGATCCCGCCCGGTCACGCCCGAGTGGTCGTGTCGGTCGGCACCGATCACCATCGCTTCGACCGGCTGATCCGCTGGGTCGACGACTACCTGAGCGCACGGGAGCACGTCGAGTTCATCGTCCAGCGGGGGACGTCCCAGCAGGCGCGCCGGGTCGACAGCCAGGAGCTGATCCCCCACACCGAACTCCTCGACCTGTTCGCCTCGGCCACCGCCGTGGTCTGCCACGGCGGGCCGGCGACCGTGATGGACGCTCGCCGCAGCGGCCGCCGACCGATCGTCGTGCCCCGCGACCCCGACCGCGACGAGCACGTCGACGGTCATCAGCTCCGCTTCGCCCGCCACCTCGAGGCCGAGGGTCTGGCGATCGTCGTGACCGACGAGGCCGAGTTCTTCGACGCCCTCGACCGAGCGCTCGCCGATCCCGACAGCGTGGTGCACGACGAGGCGGTGCCGGACGTGCCCGACGGCGTCGTCCGGTTCGGCGCCACCGTCGATGCCCTGCTCGGCGTCACCACCCCGATCTCGGAGGACGCGTGACCGAGGAGGTGCCCGGCACGACGACGCCGGTCTCGGTCGTCATCGCCACCATGGATCGGCCGGTGCTGCTGCGCCGAGCTCTCGACGCCGTCCTGACCCAGGAGCACCCGGGCCCGATCGAGGTGGTGGTCGTCTACGACCATCGAGAACCCGACCACTCCCTGGCCGACCTGCCGGCGGCGGCCGCCGAGAACCGCTCGGTGCGGGTCGTCGAGAACGAGCGGATCCAGGGCCTGGCCGGCGCGAGGAACCACGGGGTCTCCGTGGCGTCCCACGACTGGATCGCCTTCTGCGACGACGACGACGAGTGGTTGCCCGGCAAGCTGGTGGCCCAACTCGCCGCCGTCGCCGAGCACGGCTCGGCTCGCGTCGCCACCACCGGGATCTACATCCACTACGAGGGTGAGGACATCGAGCGTCTGCCCGACCCGGCCAAGCTCACCTTCGAGGGCTTCCTCGACGACCGGATGACCGATGTCCATCCCTCGGCCACCCTGGTCGCCCGGTCGCTGCTCGACGAGATCGGCGAGGTCGACGAGAAGATCCCCGGTGGCTACGGCGAGGACTACGACTGGCTGCTCCGAGCGGCGAGGGCGTCGGCGTTCGCCGTGGCCCTGCAGCCGTTGGTGCGGGTGCACTGGCACGGCGGCTCGTTCTTCTTCGAGCGCTGGAAGACGATCGACGAGGCCCTCGAGTACCTGGTCGACAAGTACCCGGAGTTCCACCGCCGACCCCACGGGCTGGCGCGGATCCGAGGTCAGCAGGCGGTGGCCCAGGCCGCGATGAAGCAGCGCCGCCGCGCCCTGCGCACCTGCGCCGAGATCGTGCGCCTGCGCCCCACCGAGAAGCGGACCCCGGTCGCCGTCCTCGTCGCCCTCGGCGTGCCCGCCGGCTTCGTGCTGCGAACCGCACACCGGCTCGGCAAGGGCATCTGAGCGACGTCAGGAGAGCCGGTCGAGCACCGGCCCACGGAAGGCGTCGAACCACACGCCGTAGCCCTCGGCGTTGGGGTGGAACCGGTCGCCGGCGGCGAGTCCCCGCCACCGCTGGAGCGCGGCCCCGACGTCGGCGAGGTCGAGCGACGTCGCAGCCGCAGCCGTCCGCAGCCGGCGGTTGACGATCCGCCCCGACATCGACCCCGCCTCGGGCAGGGTGGCCACGATCGTGCCATCGGGGAGGTCGCCGACGAGGGCGACGAGCTCGTCGGCCACCCGGTGGGGGAGCGCACCCCGCATCAGGTCGTTGCTGCCGACGGTGCAGACGACGACGGTCGTGGTCGCGGTCAGGTCGTCGACGATCGAGGCGAACGTCGGGAGCTGCTGGTCCCGCACGTCGCGGATCCTGGCCCCCGAGCGCGACAGGTTGAGGACCCCGGGGGCCGTCCCGGTCGTCTCGGCGATGAGGTGGGCGAGGCGGGCCACGTAGCCGTCGGCCGGGTCCTGGGCTCCGACGCCCTGGCTCAGCGAGTCGCCGAAGGCCACCAGCAGGCTGG